>JABFXD010000542.1 GCA_013361925.1 Streptomyces sp.
CCGGTGTAGTCGCCCGCGAGGAACCTGCCGACCTCCCTGAGCGTCGGCGGCCGGGCGTGGTCCTCGGTGGCCTTCACATGCCGGGGCACCAGCCGCCGGAACACCAGCCAGCCCAGCGGCACCACCGACACCGCGATCGCCGCGACCCACGACACGAAGACACCGGCCGTCGGGATCGCCACCGCGAACGCGACCAGCAGCCCCAACTTCACCGCCGAGAACACGGTGTTGCCGAACGGCACCCAGATCGCGCTGCGCAGCCCGGTCAGCACCCCGTCCTGGAGGGTGAGCAGGTTCCAGGCGACGACGGCCGCGATGAAGCCGAGCCCGTTCACCGTCCCGTGCAGGAACCGGTACGAGGGCCCCCACGCGTCCAGCGTCAGCAGGAAGACCCCCGCGGCGAGCGCCACGAGCACCGAACTGCCCGCGTAGGTACGGAAGATGAGCCGCCCGGTGGCGCGGCCGGAGACCGGTATGAAGCGGGCCAGGGCGCCGGTCAGGGTCACCGCGGTCAGACCGGCGAGGAACTTCATCGCGGCGATCGCGGCGGAGCCCTGGCCGACGGCGGACTCGGAGTAGTAGCGGGCCGCGGCCAGCCAGAAGCCGAGGCCGAGCACGGCGGAGATGCCCGTGTTCAGCATCAGGGCGTAGGCGTTGCGGAACAGCTGGCTGCCGCCGGACGAGCGCCCCAACCCGGGCAGGCGCAGCCGGCGCCCCGACTGCTCGGGCGCCTCGGTCGCGGGCTCGGTCGTCTCGGTCGTGGTCGTCGTGTCAGACACGGGAACGGATGGCCTTCCGGCGGACCTGTCGTGCTCTTCGGACCATGGCGTATCCCTTGGTGAACGCGCGGTCCCGGGCGAAGGTGCGGGCGATGGCCCGGCCTTCGATCAAGCGCTGGAACTCCTCGGCGTCCGTGGCGCGGCGCACGGTGACCCGCAGCAGCGCGTACGGACCCTGCCGGCGCCGCGCCAGTGCGTTGCCGACGGCGAGCGCCTGGGCGTACCCCGTCTCACGGACCTGCTCGCGGACCCGGCGGCTGGAGTAGCCGTAGGGGTAGGCGAACGAGGCCGGGGCGGTGCCGAGTTCGTCGGTGACGATCTCCTTGCAGAGGATCAGTTCGCGGCGCAGGGTGTCGTCGTCGAGCTGGTCGAGCTGCGGGTGGGTGTGGCTGTGCCCGCCGATCTCCACGCCCTCGGCGGCGAGTTCACGCACCTGCGGCCAGTCCAGCATGGTGTCCAGCGCGTTGCCGTTGTCGTGCGGGCCGCGCAGCCACGCCGTCGACACGAACAGGCTGGCGGCGAAGCCGTGCTTGGCGAGCACGGGCAGCGCGTGCCGGTGGACGCCCTCGTAGCCGTCGTCGAAGGTGATCAGCACCGGACGCTCGGGCAGCGGGCGGCCGTCGCGCCAGTGTGCCGCCAGCTGGGCCGTGGTGACCGGCGTGTGCCCCAAGTCGGCGATGAGGCCCATCTGTTGGGCGAAAGCATCCGGCGTCACCGACAGCTCGCGAGTGGCGTCGTTCGGGTCGGCCGCGACGGCGTGGTACATCAGAATCGGCACGGTCATCCGGGTTCCCCCTCGATCGGCGCCACCTGGAACGTGGCGCCCCCCTTGCGCGCCCGTACGCTCCCCACCACGTACCCACCGGCCGCCGTCAGCACCCCCGCGACGATCGCGCCCGCACGCCCCGCGCCCCCCGGCCGGGCCAGCACGGCGTCCCGCAGCCCGCGCGCCACCCCGGCGGGCAGCACCCGGGTGGCGTACCGGCGTTCGGACTCAAGTCCCTTGTCCGCGCCGACACTTCGGGCCACCAGCGCCTTCGACAGGCCCTCGGCGTAGGCGCGCGTGCGGAAGTACCCGAAGTGCTCACGCGCCTCGGGGACCCGGTGGTGGATCACCGCACGGTCGTCGATCAGGAGCACGGCGTCCGGTCTGGCCCGGGTGAGGCGGATGCACAGCTCCGTCTCCTCGCAGCCCAGCGGCCGTTTGTCACCGTCGCGCCCGATACCGGTGGCGAATCCGCCGGCCGCGTCGAACGCCGTACGCCGGAACGAGGCGTTGCCGCCCAGGACGTTGCGCACCCGCACCAGACCCCGCGGCAGACCCTTGTAGGTGCAGCCCACCACCCAGTCGAACTCCTCCGGGAACCACGCGGGACGGCGGCCCGAGGCCCAGATCGGCAGCGTGCGCCCGCCGACGGCCATCACCTTCGGGTCGGCGTACCCGGCGGCGAAGTGGCGCAGCCAGTCGCGCTCGGCGACGGCGTCGTCGTCGAGGAAGGCGATCACCTCGCCGTACGAGGCGGCGATACCGGTGTTGCGGCCGGCCGACAGACCGCGGGGGCCCGCGTTGGCGAGCACACGTACGTCCGCGGCCTCCTTGTACTCCTTGGCCAGCCGGTCCAGGAGCGCCGGATTGTGGTCGACGACCAGCAGCGTCTCCCGCGCCGGACACGACTGCGCCCGCACCGAGGAGACCGCCGCGAGGATGTCCTCCCAGCGGTCCTCGGTGTAGACGCAGATCACGACGGAGATGTCGGGACCGCTCAAGACACCTCTCCCCGGACCGAGTCGAGCAGCGGGGAGTGATGGGCCTGACGGCGCAGCTCACGCCGGTTGGAGCGCTCGCCGAGGATCACCTTGAGCACCCGGAACCCGTCGCGCACGGCCCGCAGATTGCTCGCGCCGTGGATGCGGAGGTACTCGTAGCTCGGTATCTCCTGCACCTTGAGCCCCGCCTTGACCACCCTGATGTTGATCAGGGTCTCGATCTCGAAGCCGGTGCAGTCGAGGTCGATCTTGTCGAGGCAGTGCCGCCAGAACGCGTTGTATCCGTAGCAGAGATCCGTGTAGCGGGCGCCGAACTTGCGGTTGACGATGGTGCACAGGGCCCAGTTGCCGAGCTTGCGGATGAAGGTCATGTCGTCCGTGCCACCGCCGTTGGCGAAACGCGAACCCTTGGCGAAGTCCGCGCCCGAGACCAGGGCGGAGACATAGCTGAGGATCTCGTGCCCGTCGGCCGAGCCGTCCGCGTCGACCATCACGATGATGTCGCCGGTGCACGCCTCGAACCCGGTGATCAGCGCGTCGCCCTTGCCCTTGCCGGACTGCCGGACGACCTTGACCTCCGGCCACAGCTCCCGGGCCACCTCGACGGTGTCGTCGGTGGAGTTGCCGTCCACCAGGACCACTTCGTGGATCCAGTCGGGCAGCGTCTTGAAGACGTACGGAAGATTCTCCGCCTCGTTCATGGCGGGGATCACGACACTCACCGGCGGTGCGATGGCCAGGTGAGTGGAGACAGGCCGGTACTTGCCGGCCGTCGACGGATCCTGGCCCGTTGCCGCCGGGCGCAGAACAGAGCTCATGAGTCTGGTTCCCTCTCGTCCGGTCGGACCGCCCGCCCCTGGGCGGCCCGGCTTCGTGTCCGGTTCGAAAGGGGGGTTTGTCACCTACGGCATGACGAAATGGATCTCCGAGCATGCCCGGGTGAGCTGGCATAGCTGGCCGACAGCCGAGAACGGCCACCGGTCGCGCGGCACGACCCGGTCACCCAAGCGGTCACCGAGCACGGCACCCCCCTACCGCGCCCCGCGCCGGCCTGTCGCGGTCCTTGAGCCCTCCCCTAGTACCGCGGACGACGGACCGATGCGGGTGAGATGTACGACGGTATTGACGATTGAACCCGTATGGCAAGACCTGGAACCAGGCCTCACGTTTTTGTTGGTTTGACCGTTACGGAACCTATTGGTTGTACGAACGGAGCCTTCCCATTTTCTTGAGCATCCGGTCCGCCGGCGCGAACAGCTCCGGCCGGGACTGGACGGTGTTGCGCAGCGCCCGGACCGGGGCGCGGCGCGCCCGGTGCCCGATCGCGACCGGGTGACGCCGGGTCACCCACCCCTCCGACACGGTGATCTCCCGTGTCTTCAGGGAGTCCTTGTACTCCTTCTGCCCCCGGCCGAGATCGAGGTACGCGATCCCGTCGGCGGCGGCCGCCTCGGCCATCCGCAGATGCAGGACCAGCCCGGGGGAGTACTTCGCGTACTCCGGGTCGTACGCCGGGAACCAGCACGCGAGGATCCGCTCGGTGCGCAGCCCGAAGTGCGCCGCGATCGGCCGCTCGCCCGCGTAGAGCACCGACAGGATGCCCGCGAACGGCTCGGAACGGGTGTGGAACAGCTGCTGCACCAGCCGGCTGATCCAGTCGTGGGCGAAGCGGTCGCTGCGCCCGGTCCTGCGGTACTGCGCGGACTTCCAGCCCATCAGGGTGCGCAGCATCGCCGGATCGCGCTCGTCGTGGACGTAGCGCACCTCGCCGGCGTCCCGGCCGAGCCTGCGTTCCTTGGCGAGCGTGGTCCGGGTGAACTTCGGTGCCTGGGAGCGCAGATGACGCAGATAGACGGCGTACCCCTGGTCGACGTCCATGACCGGGGACGGAAAGCCGGCCCGGGCCCCCGCGGCGAACGGCTCCTGGCCCTCCACCAGGTGGTCGAACTCCCAGACGGCGAGCCCGCAGGCGCGCAGCAGGTCCTGCGCGTCCCAGCCGAAACCGGGCCGGTGCACCAGCCCCTGGGCATCGGAGACGCCGAGGCCGACGGCCCGGCCGACCCCGGTGGCGCTGCGCTGGAACGGGAAGAACGCGGCCGGCTCCCCGTCCTCCCTCACGACCGCGATCCGCACGCCCCTGCGGCACCGGCCCACCGCGAGCGCGAACTCGGGGGACAGGAACGGGTTCGCCAGTTCGGGCGAGCCCTGGAGATGGGCCTTGGACTGAAGGGACGTCCACGCCGCCCGGTCGGCCGCGCTCAGCTCGCCGGGGCGGTACACACCGATGTCCACGTCAGTGAGTCCGTCCCGTCGGGGTACGGCCGCGCCGCCGCCGCACCCAGAGCAGCAGCAGGAACAGCGCGCTGATCGCGGTCACGGCCACGACGCCGCCCCGGTAGGACCACCGGTGGACGGCGAGCATGCCCTGGGCCACCAGCATGTTGACGACGACCGAGCCGGCCAGGGCGGTGAGCACCCGGGCGAGCGGTGCGAGGCCGTGCAGCGCGGCGGCGACGGCGACGGCGGGCGCCGCCAGCAGGAAGAACAGCGTGAACGGACCGCGCAGCGGCGAGTCGGAGCCGGTCAGCGCGAGGATCGCGCCGAACCCGCCGACGGCCGTCGCGGCCCCCGCGAGCAGCGGCGACAGATCTCGCTCCGCGCCTCTCCCCGCCCCTGGTCCCGTGCCCTCGGCACGTTCCCTTGAAGATGTCCTGATACGTATGGTCTGCATTGGCGACTTTGCCCCCCGAAGCGCCGGATGCCGGGCTTCAATGTGACGCAGCCCTGTGGCGGCCGTCAAGAGCCGGAGGGCCCTGTGCGGGGGATGGTACGGACAAGCGGACAAGTGTTCCCCGGAGGCGGAAGTCGCCTCCGGGGAACGGTCGTTCAGGAGCGTGCTAGGGGACGAGCTTCAGGAGCTTGTTGGGCGAGCCGGTGCCCGCGCTGGTGACCACGCCGGAGGTGGCGCCGTTCACCAGGGCCGAGGCGACCGTGGCCGGGGTGGCCGAGGTGTGGCCCGCGAGGTAGACCGCCGCGGCGCCCGCGACGTGCGGGGTGGCCATCGAGGTGCCGGAGAGCGTGGCGGTGGCGGTGTCGCTGGTGTTGTAACCCGCGACGATCGACGAGCCGGGGGCGAAGATGTCCAGCGTGGAGCCGTAGTTCGAGTAGCTGGCCCGGGCGTCCGCGCTGGTGGTGGCGCCGACCGTGATCGCGGTGGCGACGCGGGCCGGGGAGTACGAGGAGGCGTTGGCGGAGCTGTTGCCCGCCGCGACCGCGTAGGTCACTCCGCTCGCGATGGAGTTGGCGACCGCCGTGTCCAGCGAGGTGGAGGCGGAGCCGCCGAGCGACATGTTGGCGACGGCCGGGGTGGTGTGGTTGTTGGTCACCCAGTTGATGCCCGCGATCACACCGGCCGTGGTGCCCGAGCCGCTGTTGTCGAGCACCCGCACCGCCACGATGTTGGCCTTCTTGGCGACGCCGTAGGTGCTGCCCGCGATCGTCGTGGCCACATGGGTGCCGTGGCCGTTGCCGTCGGAGGCGGTGGTGTCGCCGTCGACCGCGTCGTAGCCGTACGAGGCACGGCCGCTGATCTGGGTGTGGGTGATGCGCACGCCGGTGTCGATGACGTAGACCGTCACGCCGCTGCCCGCGGTGTCCGGGTAGGTGTACGTGCCGGAAAGCGGAAGCGCGGCCTGGTCGATGCGGTCGAGGCCCCAGGGGGCGCTGGACTGCGTGGTGTCGGTGAGCTTGACGACCTGGTTCTGTTCGACGTGGGCCACGGCCGGGTCGGCCGCGAGTCTCCTGGCCTCGGTCGCGGAGAGGGTGGCCGAGTAGCCGTTGAGCACGGTGCCGAACGTCTTCCTGACCGTGCCGCCGTACTCCTTTACCAGGTTCTTGCCCGCGCTCGACGACGCCTTCAGGCCGGCGGATCCGGTCTTGAGCGTGACGATGTAGCTGTCCTTGACCGCGGTGGGGGAGTCGGCGGCGAGGACCTTGCCCTCGGCCGGCGCGGCCTGGGCGGGAAGTGCGGTGAGCCCACCGACGAGGGCGGCGGTCGCCAGGCTGGTTATCGCGGCGAACCGGAGCTTCTTGCTACGCAGTTGTGCCATTACGAGGGAGTCCTCCTCATAGGCGACGCGCACCGGGGTCGGGCGCGCGTCAGTGGGGGGTGCGCGCGTGATCGCGCACACGACCCGGAACGTCGCGTTCCCGTCTCGGGCTGAGTAAAGAGTGGGTCATCTACGGGGGTCGCTCAAGGGAGTTGAGCACCCGTCAACAAATCTGTCATGCGCACGTAATCAAACACACTGCGAACACACAGGGTCGCGGTGTGTAAGCCCTGAAAAGTCTTGGCATGGACACTTCCCGTCAACACGCGTAGTTGCTACGACGGTTGTGGCAGAGATCCTGCTAAAGGGAGGTTCCATGAGACGTTCCCGACTTGCCGCATACGTCACCTCACTCCTCCTCGCCACCGGCGCCGCGCTCTTCGGAGCGACCCCGGCCCAGGCGGCGACCGGCCCCTACGTGGCCCTCGGCGACTCCTATTCGTCCGGGGTCGGAGCCGGCAGCTACATCTCCTCCAGCGGCGACTGCAAACAGAGCACGAAGGCCTACCCCTACCTCTGGGCCGCCGCCAACTCACCCTCGTCGTTCAGCTTCAAGGCCTGCTCGGGCGCTCGAACGGGTGATGTTCTGGCGAACCAGCTCGGCACCCTCAGCACCGGCACCGCACTCGTCACCATCAGCATCGGCGGCAACGACGCCGGCTTCTCCGACGTCATGACCACCTGCGTCCTGCAGTCCGACAGCGCCTGTCTGTCCCGCATCAACACCGCCAAGGCGTACGTCGACTCGACGCTGCCCGCCCAGCTCGACAACGTCTACTCGACGATCAGCAGCAAGGCCCCCAACGCCCATGTGGTCGTCCTCGGCTACCCGCGCTTCTACAAGCTCGGCACCACCTGCGTGGGCCTGTCCGAGACCAAGCGCTCGGCCATCAACGGCGCCGCGGACTACCTCGACGCCGCCGTCGCCAAGCGCGCCGCGAACCACGGCTTCACCTGGGGCGACGTCCGCCCCACCTTCACCAACCACGAGATCTGCTCCGGCAGTTCGTGGCTGAACAGCCTGAACTGGCTCAACATCGGCGAGTCGTACCACCCCACCGCGGCCGGCCAGTCCGGCGGCTATCTGCCCGTCCTGAACAGCGCGGCCTGAGCCCTACTCGGTAGGAGTAGCAGAGGGGGAGGCCCCGCCCGTCGGGGTCTCCGTCTCACAGGTCACCGAGAACGGCACCGAGTTGGACGTCGTCTTCGCGGGGTCGCGGACCTCGACGCTGATCTCGTTCCGGTACGTCCCGCTGTCGTCGTACGTCGTCACGAACGCCGTGTCCTGCCTGGACTTCCCGCCCCCCTCCGGGAACGACAGCGTCTTCCACCCCTGGTCCATGACCTTCCCGTCCTTGGACTTCCAGCGGTACGTCACCTGCGCCGGCAGCCGGCCCACCGTGATCGTCGCCGTGAAGGAGGGCGCCTCGGCCTGCGCCGGCGGGCAGCTCCCCGCGTACTCCGTGTGGGCGCCGGTCAGTACGGCCTGCACGGTCTGCGGCGGCGGCGCGCTGGTGGTGGGGGTGCTCGGACCGGACGAGGAGGGCGGCGGCGCCTCGGTGTTCTGGTCCGTCTCGGCCGGTGTGGTCTCGCTCCGGCTGGTGCTGCTGCCCGTGGTGGCGTCGCCACCGCCGTCGTCCCGGTTGAGCAGCGCGTACGTCAGCCCCGCGATGGCCAGCGCCAGGGCGGCGAGCCCGGCGATCAGCACGACCGCGGCACGGCGGTTGCGGTCGGGGGGCTGGGGCTGCGGCGTTGTGGGGGTGGTGGGACCGGTGGGGATCGGCGCGGTCGGCGGCTCCTCGCGGTACCCGGCGGTCGTCGGCGCATACGGAAAGGGAGCGGGCGGGACCGCGTCCGTACGCAGGGTGCCCCCCGCCCCGACGATCCGCAGATCCTGCTCGGCACGGTCGGCGGACAGCCGCTCGGCCGGGTCCTTGCGCAACAGCCCCTCGATGACGGGGGCGAGCGGACCGGCCCGGTGCGGCGGCGGCAACTCGTCGTCGACGATCGCGCGCAGGGTGTTCAGCGGGGTGCTCTGACGGAACGGCGAGTTGCCCTCGACCGCCGCGTACAGCAGCACACCCAGCGACCACAGGTCCGACTCCGGACCCGGCGTACGCCCCAACGCCCGCTCCGGCGCCAGGAACTCGGGCGAGCCGATCACCTCGCCGGTCATCGTCAGCGCGGAACTGCCCTCGACCATGGCGATGCCGAAGTCGGTGAGCACCACCCGGCCGTCGTTCGACAGCAGCACGTTGGCCGGCTTGACGTCCCGGTGCAGCACCCCCGCCTCGTGCGCGGCCCGCAGCGCGGCGAGCACCTCGGCACCGATGTGCGCCGCTCGTTGCGGCGAGAGCGGGCCCTCCGCGTCCAGGACATCGGCGAGCGACACGCCCCGGACCAGTTCCATGACGATCCAGGGCCGGCCGTCCTGCGTGGCCACGTCGTACACCGTCACCACGTTGCGGTTGGCGACCCGGGCCGCGGCCCACGCCTCCCGCTCCAGGCGGGCGTACATCCGCTCCACCTCGGACCCGGCAAGTCCCGCGGGCGCCCGCACCTCCTTGACGGCGACCTCGCGGTGCAGCACCTCGTCACGGGCGCGCCACACGGTTCCCATGCCGCCCTCGCCGAGCGGGGACAGGAGGCGGTAGCGGCCGGCGATCACACGTTCACTGCCCGGTTCTTCGGACACGGGCGCCCCCTCTTCGCAGCAGGCGCGGCCTTCGCCGCGTTCGCGACTCCGCATGACTTCGCGTGATTTCTCCCCAAAAGTAGCTCAGCCGAGTGCGGATGCCGCCCCCTTGAGCACCAATCCAGCCCCGAGCGCCACGACGAGCAACGCCGACATCAGCGGCGCGTGCCGGCGCACGAGGGCCGTGAAGGGATGCGTGGTCCAGCGGGGGCGCCGGTCCAGCAGCCGATTCATCCCGGTACCCAGCCTGACGACGGCGAACCCCGCCGCGGTGAGCGTGAGGGCGAGCCCCACGCCGTACGCCACCACGAGCAGGAACCCGAACCACGCCTGCCCGAGCGCCATCGCGCCCACGAGCACGACGACCGCGGAGGGGCTGGGGACGAGCCCGCCGGCGAAGCCGAGGAGGATCGTGCCGCGGAGGGTGGGGGCGGTGGAGTGGCTGTGGGTGAAGCCACCGTGGGTGTGCGTGTGAGTATGCGTGTGTGAGTGATCGTGATCGTGATGATGGTGGTGGCCATGGTCATGAGAGTGGCCGTGGGGGTGGGCGCCGACCAGTGCCAACTCGCGCTTGGGGGCCGCGGCGGACACCTGCGCGTGCGCATGTCCGCGCTGGTGCCAGGCCCGTCGTACGAGGGTCAGGCCCGCCCCGATCACCAGCGCGCCGCTCGCGACGCCCAGCCAGGTGATCACCGAGGGCGCCGCTCCCGAGCCCGCCGTGACCAGCAGGCCCAGCGCGACCACGCCGAGGGTGTGCGTGACCGTGACCGACGCGGCCAGGGGCATGACGTCCTTGAGGCGGGCCTTGCCGCCGCGGGCGGTGGCCACCGCGGCCATCAGGGTCTTGCCGTGGCCCGGGGCGAGGGCGTGCAGGGCGCCGAGGGCGACGGCGATGAGGAGGGCGAGGGCGGCGAAGCCCACGGTGAGGTCGTGGCGCGCGACCAGGGAGTCCAGCGCCCGCGTCCAGCGGTCGGCGCCGCGCGGGAGGACGGAGGCGGCGGGGGCGTCGGCACGGTCCTCGGCGAGGGCGGGGCCACCGGGGCGGACGCGCAGCGTCGCGGTGGTGGTGTCGGCGGGTGAGGAGAGCAACTCGCCCGGGTAGGTGGTCAGTTCGCGGGAGACCGAGGTCTTCGGTACGTCCGAGGCCGTCAGCGTCGTCCGGTCGCCGCGCGCGGTGATCTCCCGCCAGCCGGGGCCGGAGGCCGCGCCCGCGCTGCGGAAGCCCAGGGACACGGTCGCGTCCTCGGGGAGCGGTGCCGTCAGCTCGCACTCCACGCGCAGGGTGTCGAGTCCGGCCTGACCGGGCCGTACCGCCGCCTTGCTGCTCCTGACGCTCAGGGTCGCCGCCGTGCCGTCGACCGTGACCTCGCTGCCTTTCGCCGCCGTCTCGCAGCGCTGCCGGGCCCATGCGCCCATGCCCTGCCGCTCGATGTCCGGCTTGGCCTGGGTCGCCGGGATCTCGGCGAGGTCCTCGACATGGTCGACACGGAGCTGCCCGGGGGCGGTGACCAGTCCGTCGTAGCGGTTGACGGTGAAGTTGCCGAGGGGGTGCGCGCTCGCACCGCCGGAGGGGACGAGCACGAGCGCGCACACGGCCGTCAGGACGGCCGCACCGGAGGCGAACAGACGACGGGTCCTCACTTGGCCGCCTCCAGCGTCTTCAGTGCCTTACGGGCCTCGGCGGCGCCCAGGGGCGAGAAGCCGGGGTTCAGTTTCAGGGCCGCGGCGAGATGGGTGCGGGCGTCCTTGGCGTGGCCGGTGGCGCGCTCGATCATGCCGCGGTGGTAGAGGAACGCGGCGCTGCGGTAGCCGGTGGCGGTGGCCTCGCGGGCGTAGGGCAGGGCTTCGGCGTCCTTGCCGTTGACGTGCAGGGCCCAGGCGAGGGCGTCCGCGGTGTGCACGGTGTGCCGGCGGGCCCACTCGGCGCGGGCCGCGCGCAGCGCCGCGGCCTTGTCGCCGTGGTCGGCGGCGGCGAGGGCGGTGTCGAGGTCGGCGTTGACGCCGTTGGCGCGGGCGAGGGCGGTCCAGGCGTCGACGAGGGCGTACTGGTCGTCGGCCTTGGCCTGCTCGCCTTCCCGCTCGTACAGCTCACCCAGCTCGACCAGCGGCCCCGGCAGCGGATAACGGGCGACCACGTCCTCCATGTTCTTCAGGGCGGTGACCCCCTCGCCGCTCGCGGCCTGCGCGCGGGCCCGGCCTTCGAGGGCGGGGATGTAGTCCTCGTCGGCGGCGAGCGCACGGGCGTAATAGGTGAGGGCCGACTCGTAGTCGCCCTGGTTCCAGGCGAGTTGGCCGAGCTGGGCGGCCACGTACGCCACGTCGCCCGGGGTGGTCGCGGAGCCGAGCGCCTGCTTCAGCACCCGCTCGGCGGTCGTGACGTCACCGCGCAGCTCCCGTACGTACGCGTACCGGGTGAAGACGGGGACGCCGGGTTTGCGGGCGTCAGCCGTGTCGGCGGCCTTCGCGGCGTCGGCGTAGCGGCCGAGCTCGACGAGGGCGTCGACCCGGGAAGACAGAGCACGCTCGTTGTAGGGGTTCTGCTTCAGCACCTGGTCGGCGTACTTCAGGGCGTTGCCGAAGTCGTGCCGGGCCGCGGCGAGGGCGGCGCGCCCGGCGAGGGCCTGCTCGTTGTCCGGCTTCAGCTTCAGCGACCTGTCCAGGGCCTTGTCGGCCTGCGGATAGCGGGAGGGGTCGCCCTTGGTGCGGGCCTGCTCGACGTAGGCGAGGCCGAGGGTGGCCCAGCCGCCGAAGTCCTTCGGCTGGGAACGGAGATGGTCCTGGAGAGAGGCGATGCTCGTGTCGAGGTCACCGTTGGAGAGCAGCGCCGGTGACATGGCGCTCGGCGCGGCCGCGACACTCGTACCGCCGTCGTCCCGCAGCGCGCCGAGGGCGATGGACCCGCCGGTGAGCGCGATGGCCAACAGCACGGCGGGGCCGCTGAGTTGAACGACCCGCCCCCACCGCCTTCCCGGCGCGTCGTCATGCGTTTGCGAGGCCATGCCCTCTCCTAGATATGTCGAACAGTGCGGCGCGACCCGCGCCGTGGGGGATGAGTACGCGCGGGTCGCGCCAGTTTCAAAGGGACGTCGACTGCAAGAGAACCGACCTAGTACGGCCGAGTCCTCATCCGCCGCCACCACATGAGGCCGGCGCCCACGAGGGCGATACCGGCCGCACCCGCACCGGCGCTCGCGGCGATCAGCGTCGTGTCGTCCATGCCGCCGGAGGCCCCGGCAGGCTGCAGGGCGTCACCGAGCTGGTTACGGACGTCGTTGCCACCACTCGTCCCCTTGGCCAGCGCCCCGCGAGACCCCGCCGTCGGGTTGGCCAGGTACGGGAACGACTTGCCGAACTTCTTGTCGTTCTTGTCGACCGCGTCACCCAAGTCGTTCTTGGAACCGACGAGTTCACCCTCGACGACCTGGAGCGCCGCGTCGAGCACGTCGTCGGAGAGCCGACGCCCGTTCGGGAAGCCCGCGTTGTCGCCGTCGAGCACCCCGAGCCGCTTGGGATCATGCGTCGGCTTGATGGACGTGTTGAGGCGCAGCTCCTCCGCCGGCCGTACGTGCGGCGGCTGGTTGAGGCCCTCGACGCCCTTCAGGAAGACGTCGACCAGGTCGTTGCGGGGCTCGGCGGGCGCCTTGATCTTGTAGATCGCCTCGATGAGCTTCGGCAGCTCCGGGTTGGTCACGTTGTCCAGGAAGTCGGCGTCGTTCCAGGGCGCGGACGCGTTGAACTTGTCCTTGTCCTCGATGGGGTTGACGACCTCGTTCACCAGCGGGTTGCCGAGGCGGGAGACCTGGGAGTAGTAGCCCTGGGCGTTCCTGCGCTGGGTCGTCGACCAGATGCCGACGATCGGCTGGTCCTTGGACTCCGCGATCATGTCCGTCGGCACCTGGAGGGCTATGGAGTTGACGTTGTAGCCCTTGAGCGTGTCCCGGCCGACCTCGGACAGGTTCCCGCCGTACAGCAGGTCGAAGACGCGCAGGTCCAGGAAGAACGGGTCGTCGGCCTGGCCGGCGAACGTCGTGGCGCCGCTGGACAGTTCGTGGACCGCCTCCTTGCGCAGTTTGCCGTAGTTCGGCATCGACGCCTTGCCGACGTTCGACGGGGCGACGGGCACGTCGTCGGCGAGCTTCGTCTTGGAGACGACCCTCTGGTTGTGGAGCTTGAACAGCTCCAGGTCGTACGACTGCGTGACGTTCAGGTCGGGGTCGTCGAGGCTCTCGACGGCACCGGTGTTGTAGAGGAACGTCTTCTTGTTCTTCGTGTGCGTCTTGAAGGTGTAGCGGAAGAGCAGCTCGCCCTGCGCGTCACCGTTGTTGTCGACGTGGATGTCGTACTGGGCGTCCTCGGCGAACGTGTAGAAGTTCGGGCCGCCCGCCGGGTCCTCGAAGGGGATCCAGTTGGCGATGATCGTCGTCGTGTCCGGCTTGTCCGGGCTGACGAAGGCGTACACGTCCGTGTTGTCGTACTGCGGGTCGCCCGAGATCAGCGGGGCCTCCCGGTGACTGGAGGCGGAGGCCGCCCCCGGTTCCAGCGTGGCCACGCCGGCGGCTGCGAGCCCCCCGGCGGCCAGCGCACCACATACGAGGGTCACAAGGCTCCTGCGCCCCGCACCGCTCCTGGAGATAGGTGTCATGCCGTCCGTCCTCAGTCCAACTTGCCTGACGCTGGGGGATTCGGAGCAGGGGGCGGGCCGGATTGGTCGAACCTGAAAACTTATTTCCTCGCAGCTCGACCCGCGTTTTCGACGTTCTGATCCGTAACCCCATCCGGAGGTGTGTTCGTTGCGAATACCTCGTGGGAAAGGACGACCCGCATGCGGGTTCGCGGGAGGGGGGGACGAGTTGGAGGCGGACGAGCTTCTGGTACTCGTGGCCGGCGGTGACCAGAAGGCATTCGAGATGCTGTACGGACTGGTGTCCGGGCCGGTGTTCGGGCTCGTACGACGGGTCGTGCGCGATCCGGCGCAGTCCGAGGAGGTGGCTCAGGAAGTGCTGCTCGAACTCTGGCGCTCCGCCGCGCGGTTCGACCCCGGCCGGGGCAGCGCCCTGTCCTGGGTCCTCACCCTCGCCCACCGGCGGGCCGTGGACCGGGTGCGCAGCGCCCGCGCGGCCGGCGAGCGTGAGCAGCGGGAGGCCCGGCGGGCCCACCACACCGCCTTCGACCAGGTGACCGAGGAGGTCGAGGCGGGACTCGAACGCGAGTGGGTGCGCCGCTGCCTGGAACGGCTGACCGACCTCCAGCGCCAGTCCGTCACCCTCGCCTACTACGACGGCTACACGTACCGTGAAGTGGCCGAGCGGCTCTCGCTGCCGCTGGGCACCGTCAAGACCCGGATGCGCGACGGACTGACCCGGCTGCGCGAGTGCCTGGGAGGTGTGGCGTGAGCCTGCTCGACAAGTTGCTGCGCCGCGACGACCCGCACTCGCTGGCCGCCCCCTACGCCCTGGACGCCCTGGAGCGGGCCGAGCGGACCCGCTTCGAGAAGCACTTGAGGAACTGTCCGGTCTGCGCCGCCGAGGTCCGCGCCCTGTCCGAGGACGCCGTCCGGCTGGCCTGGTCGACGGCGGCCCCGCCGCCGCCCGCGATGCGCGACCGTGTGCTGGCCGCCGTACGCACCACGGCACAGGAGCCGGCCCGGGCGCGCGAGCCCGAGGCGCGCGCCCGGACAACGCAACTGCCGCCGCACGTCTGGGGCACGCAACCACCGCCGTCGCGCTCCGGGGGCCCCTCCCACGCTTTCGGCAGTGGGGGAGCGCCCCGTGCGCGCCGCCCCCTGTTCGTGCCGTTCGCCACCGCCACGGCCGCCGCCGCGCTCGTCGTCGCCTCCCTGTTCGCCGTACAGGCGAACCAGACGCAGGACCAGCTGAACGCCGAGCGCGCCCAGGCACGTGAGATCGCCCACGTTCTCGCAGCTCCGGACGCCCGGGCCAGTACGGGAAAGGACGCGGACGGCCGCAGCATCGGCGTGATCGCCTCCGCGGCGGAGGGACAGGCGGTCATCACGTTGCGCGGATACGACGACGTCCCGAGCGGCCGCGTGAACCAGTTGTGGCTCATGCGCCCCGGCGCGCAACCGCGCTCCCTCGGGCTCTTCGAGGGCGACACGCCCTTGGTCGCGACCGGTCTCGACAAGGCGGCCACATCACTCGCTGTGACCGTCGAGCCCGACGGAGGGTCACCGCAACCCACTAGCCAGCCAGTTGTCCAACTCGCCCTGAAATCGGTTGGATTCGGAGAGTAACCAAGGAGGAGTCGTCAACACCCCTACGGGGAAGGTGAATCCTGTGACCGCGATACACGAGTGCCCCGCGGGGGCGATAGGGTTACCCTGCCCGGGCCGGGTGGACTCGTACGGGTGGGGAGTGACATGGATCAGATAACAGTGCGCAGCAGGGCCAGGGTCCCTGCGATCACCTGCGGGAGCAGCGCGACCAGTTCGCGTCTCGACCGCCATCTCGCGGTGCTCGGGGGTCCCGTGGTGCCGCAGCAGAAGGCTGCCGAGGCCACCACGCTGATGCGTGA
>JABFXD010000825.1 GCA_013361925.1 Streptomyces sp.
TGTGAACCACCGCCCGCCAGACAGGACTTGGTGCCTGAAAAAACCCTCGGTCCTACTTGGTGGGCTTCTTTCCGGTCACGCCCAGGTGGACCAAAAGCGCCAGGTTCGGCTTGAGTTCGGCCTGTTTGACGCCCCAGGTCTGGAAGCCCTTCTGGTGCGAGGCGACGGCCGCGAGCATCGCGACCAGTGAACCGGCGACCGCCGCCGGGTTCACGTCCTTGTCGACCTTGCCCTTGGACTGCAACTCGGCCACCGAATCGGCCAGGGAGTTGTTCACCGAGTTCAGGATCTTCATACGGAGTTTGTAGAACCGTTTGTCGCCCTCGGCGGCACCGAGATCGACGACCCTGAGGATGGCGTCGTTCTTGCGCCAGAACTCCAGGAACCCGTCCACGAGTTCCTGCGCGGTCGTCCAGCCGGCCTTGCCGACCCACGACCGGCCCTCCAGCAGAGCGGTCAACTGCCCGCCCTCGGTGGCCATTTGCTCGGCGATCTCCAGGACGGCGCCCTCGACGTCCGGGAAGTACTGGTAGAAGGTGGCGGGCGAAGTACCCGCCTTCCGGGCGACATCGATGACTTTGACGTCCCGGTAAGGGGAGGAGCTGAGCATCTCGCTGAGGCAGTCGAGCAGCTTCTGCCGGGTCGCCTGCCCACGCCGGCCGGCCACGCGGCCGTCGACGGTACGCACTTGTCCTGTCATGCCGTCAGCTTACCGAGGGGTGATCGGAGCGCGATTCGGCCGACTGCA
Organism: Streptomyces sp.; assembly: GCA_013361925.1. GTDB lineage: Bacteria > Actinomycetota > Actinomycetes > Streptomycetales > Streptomycetaceae > Streptomyces. Next base: position 749 of record JABFXD010000825.1, read on the forward strand.
AATGGGGTGCACGGGCTTCGGGAGACGGGTGTGCCTGGTCCTGCGGGGTGCGTGAGTCGCCGTTAGTTTGGCGGTATGGCCGAAAACAGGGCATCCGCGTACGGAGAGGGCGTCCCGTGCTGGGTGGACGCGCAGCTTCCCGACGTCGAGGCGGGCAAGCGGTTCTACGGCGAGCTCTTCGGGTGGAGCTTCGAGGAGCAGCGCTACGGCGGGGCCGTGTGGGCCCTGCACGAGGGCGAGCCGGTCGCCGCGCTCGCGCACAAGACGGACGGGCGGATGCCCACCGTGTGGACGGTGTACTTCGCCACCCCCGACATCGAGGGCCTGGCCGACCGGGTCTGGGCGGCCGGCGGACAGGTCGTCACCGCCCCCATGCCGGTCGGCGACCTCGGCACCAGCGCCCTGGTCACCGACCCGGACGGTGCCGTCTTCGGCCTGTGGGAGCCGGAGAGCCACAGCGGTTTCGGCGTCCGGCACGAGGTGGGCACCTTCGGCTGGGCGGAGCTGTACTCCCGCGACACCGAGGCCGCCAACACCTTCTACGGCGGGCTCTTCCACGACGCCCTGTTCGGGCCGGACGCCGTGCCCGACTTCGGTCGCGCCCCCGTCTCCGACGTCTTCCCGGCCGAGATGCCGCCGCACTTCCTCGTCCACTTCCAGGTCGCGGACTGCGAGGCCGCCCTCGGGGCGGTGAACCGGCTCGGCGGCCGGGTCCAGGCGCCACCTTTCGAGACGTCCTACGGCAGAGCGGCCGTCGTCACCGACAATCAGGGGGCGTCCTTCGCACTGCTGGAGCGCCCGCCCCGGGAGTCCGGCCGGTGACGGCTGCCGTTTTGGGATGAGACATCCCGATCTGCACCCGGGTTCGCCACCAGGCCTCCGGCCAGGAAGAATCAGGGTGCGTGCCGCCATGGCGGTGCGGTGGTGAGACGCTGCACGGGGTCGCGTACATAAGGATGTGACGTGGCCCGTACGGGGAGGTGGCAGGCAAGTGGTGGATCAGCTGACGCAGCACGATCCGCGGCGGATCGGGCCGTTCGAGGTGCTGGGACGGCTGGGCGCCGGCGGCATGGGGCTGGTCTATCTCGCGCGCTCGGCGTCCGGCCGGCGCGTGGCGATCAAGACGGTCCGGACGGAGCTCGCCGAGGACCAGCTGTTCCGCGTCCGCTTCACGCGCGAGGTCGAGGCGGCCCGGGCCGTCTCCGGCTTCTACACGGCGGCCGTGGTCGACGCCGACCCGCGCGCGGCCGTGCCGTGGCTGGCCACCGCGTACGTCCCCGCGCCCTCCCTCGAAGAGATAGTGAACGAGTGCGGGCCGATGCCGGCCCAGGCGGTGCGCTGGCTCGCGGCGGGCGTCGCGGAGGCCCTCCAGTCGATCCACGGCGCGGGGCTGGTCCACCGTGACCTCAAGCCCTCCAACGTCCTCGTCGTCGAGGACGGCCCCCGGGTGATCGACTTCGGTATCGCCTCCGGTGTATCGAACACACGTCTGACGATGACGAACGTCGCCGTCGGCACCCCCGCCTATATGTCGCCCGAGCAGGCCAAGGACTCGCGCTCGGTCACCGGCGCGAGCGATGTCTTCTCGCTCGGCTCGATGCTGGTCTTCGCCGCCACCGGCCACCCGCCCTTCCACGGCGCCAACCCGGTCGAGACGGTCTTCATGCTGCTGCGCGAGGGCCCGGACCTCGAAGGCCTCCCCGACGAGCTGCGCCCGCTCATCGAGTCCTGTATGCAGATGGAGGCCACCGGCCGCCCCAACCCGGCCGACCTCCAGGCCCAGCTGGCCCCCCACCTCTTCGGCTCCGGCTCCGACGACAGCGGCACCGCCTCGGCCTGGCTCCCCGAGCGGGCCGTCGGCCTGATCGAGGCCCGCCGCAACGGCCGCCCGGCTGTGAAGCCGGGTCCGGGCGGACGCAGCGGAGGCGGTCGTGAGGCCCCCGGCCGGATCGCCCCCGCTCCGCCGCCGCCCTCGCACGCCCCGGCTGTCCCGGCCCGCGTCCCCGTCGGCGCCCCCGACACCGGCCCGGTACGCCTCGCGGGCGCCCCGGTGCCCATCGGCCCCGGCCCGCGTGTCGCCGACGCCCGCGCCGCCGCCGTGAAGGCCCCGCCGCCCGAGGCGGGCCTGGTCGCCAGCTGGTCCAAGCCGCGCCCCGGAGTCAACGGCGCCGACCCCGCCGTACCCTCTCCGCCTCCGCTGGCCCCCGAGACGGCCTCCGGCTGGCGCCCCTGGCGTTTCCGTATGTCCAACGACGTGTGGGGCACCCCGTCCGTCGCCGGTGACCTCGTCTACGTCACCTCCTTCGAGGTGCACGCCCTGGACGTGGCGACCGGCCGGCGCAGCTTCAAGACGCGGGACGTCGCCTGGTCGATGGCGGTCGCGGACGGCCGTATCCACGCCTCCGACGGCCCCACCCTGTTCGCCCTGGAGGCCCGCGAGGGCGGCGACCTGTGGCGGCTCCAGACGGACGCCTGGGTGTACTCGCTCAAGGCCGACCGGGGCACAGTCGTCACCGGCACCCGGGGCGGCGGCGTCCAGGCCTGGGAGGCCACCAACGGCCGGAAACTCTGGGAGCTCACCGGCGCCCAGACCGACTTCGAGTCCCCCGAGGCGGGCCCGGCCCTCCACGAGGGCACGGTCTACGTCTGGCAGGACGCCCGGCTGCGCGCCCTGGACGCCCGCACCGGCGACGAGCGCTGGTCGTACCCGATCGGCGACGCGGCCTCCTGCGGCGGGGTGCCGGTACGGGTCTCGCAGGCGCCGGACGGCTATGTGTACGTCGCCGCCGGCACCCGCGTCCTCGCGCTGGACGTGGCGAGCGGCCATGTGAAGTGGCACTTCGAGGCGCCGGCCGTGTTCCTGTGCGCGCCCACCTTCGTGCCGGGCCCCGCGGTCACCGGTGGCGGGGTCTACCTGGCCGACTACCTCGGCACGGTCTACGCCCTCGACGCCGCCGACGGCCGCGACCGCTGGCGCATCGCCACCGAGGCGCGGTCCTCCATCGAGCCGGTGCTGGTCGCGGCGGGCCATGTCCATGTGGGCAGCGGCAAGGGGCTGTACACGCTGGACGCGGTGACCGGCACGCCCAAGTGGCGCTTCCAGGCGGGCGGCGACATCGTGGGCGCCCCCGCGGTCGCCGAGGGCCGGATCCACTTCGGTTCCACCGACCACCTGCTCTACACCCTGAAGGCCGACGACGGCCGGCTGCGCTGGAAGCTGGCGACCGGCGGCGAGATCACCGGCGCCCCGGTGGTCAAGGACGGCGTCGTGTACGCGTGCAGCAAGGACCGCTGTGTGTACGC
>JABFXD010000139.1 GCA_013361925.1 Streptomyces sp.
GAGCGGAAGGCGTTCCTGGCCTCGGTCCGCGCCCTGCTCTCCCCCGGCGACGCCCTGCTGCTCGGCACGGATCTCGTCAAGGACGAGGAGGTGCTGGTCAGGGCATATGACGACGCGGCGGGCGTGACGGCCGCGTTCAACAAGAACGTCCTTGCGGTCGTCGACCGGGAGCTGGACGCCGACTTCGATCCGGCCGCCTTCGACCATGTGGCGCTGTGGGACCCGCGGAACGAGTGGATCGAGATGCGGCTGCGCTCCCGTACCGCACAGACGGTGAAGATCCCGGCGCTGGACCTGGCGGTGGACTTCGCGGCGGGCGAGGAGCTGCGCACCGAGATCTCGGCGAAGTTCCGCAAGGAGGGCGTGCGGTCCGAACTGTCCGCCGCGGGGCTGGAGTTGTCCCACTGGTGGACGGACGAGGAGGGCCGCTTCGCGTTGTCGCTGAGCCGGGTGCGATGACGGACGGCTCGCGCTCGGCCGTCGCCTGGGGCACGGTGGATCCATGACGAATCACACCTATCGGGTGACCGAGATCGTCGGCACCTCGCCCGACGGCGTCGACCAGGCGATCAACAACGGCATCAGCCGCGCCTCCCAGACCCTCCGCAACCTCGACTGGTTCGAGGTGACACAGGTACGGGGCCAGATCGAGAACGGTCAGGTCGCGCACTGGCAAGTGGGCCTGAAGGTCGGCTTCCGCCTGGAGGAGTCGGACTGACCGTCCGCCCCAGCAGGACAGGCTCTAGGTCCGCCCCTCCCGCTCCTGCGCGTTCTCCAGCGCGGCGGAGGGGGCGGTCCAGCGCGCCCGTACCACGGTGAAACCGGCCTGTTCGGCGTCCTCGCAGACGAGTTCGTCGTCGTCCACCAGCACCCTGATCTCCCGGGTGCGCTCAAGGCGGCGCAGGATCTCCAGCTTGGTGCGCCGGGCGGGCCTGCGGTCGTTGTCCCGACGCATGTGGATCCGCCCCGCGGGCAGCCCCTGGGCGGCGATCCAGTCCAGCGTGTCCTGCCGGCAGCGCTCGGGCCGGCCGGTGAGGTAGACGACCTCGCACTCCTCGGCGTGCTCCAGGACCAGTGCGATGCCCTGCGGGAGGGGTGGGTCCGCGGGAGCGGCGGCGAAGAAGCCGTCCCAGTCCCGCGGCTTCCGCTCCAGGAAGTGCTGCCGGTGGGCGGTGTCCGCGAGGGTGTTGTCGAGGTCGAACACGGCCAGGGGGCGCTCGCTGCTGTCGGTCACACGGCCCACCTTAGGACCCGGCAACCTTTCGACGCCGTGCGACCACTTCTCTGCGGCAGGGCAGGCAGCGGAGGCGGGAGGGTTCCATGCGGAACGCGTCGATCTGGACGGCGGCGCTCGTGGGCGCGATGGCGGCGACGGCACTGGGTCTGGCGGGCGAGGCGTCCGCCGCACCGAGAACACTGGTGGTGGCCACGGACGGGAACGACTCCGCCGCGGGCACGCTCACCCAGCCCCTGCGGACCATCCAGAAGGCGGTGGACCTGGCCGCCCCCGGCGACACCATCGCCGTGCGCGGCGGCACCTACGCCCTCACCGACAACATCACGATCACCCGTTCGGGCACCGCGTCCCAGCCCATCTCCCTGGGCGCCTACCCGGGGGAGCGCGTGGTGGTCGACGGCGAGCAGCTGCCCGCGAGCCACACGCCCGTCGGGGGCAGCGTCCCGCGGGCCGAGCGCGGTGCGGTCCACCAGGAGGCGTCGTACTGGCGGATCTCGGACCTGGAGATCGTCAACGGCCCGTACGGGATCTACTGCGACGGCTGCAACGGCAATGTCTTCTCCCGGCTGAGGACCCATGACAACTACGAGTCCGGCTTCCAGCTCCAGGGCGCGTCCGCCGACAACCAGATCCTGGACCTGGACAGCTACGGCAACCGTGATCCGCGCAAGAACGGCGAGAGCGCCGACGGGCTGGCCGTGAAGGAGGGCAGCGGCACGGGCAACGTGGTGCGTGGCGCCCGGCTGTGGAACAACGTCGACGACGGCTTCGACGCCTGGAAGTTCACCTCGCCGATCACGATCGAGAACACGGTCGCGTACGGCAACGGCTACAACCGCTGGAACTTCCCGGACTTCGCGGGCGACGGAAACGGCTTCAAGCTGGGCGGCGGCAGCCCGGCCCCGGCGGTGGGCCACACCGTGCGCAACAGCGTGGCCTTCAAGAACGCGGCGCACGGTTTCACGGACAACGGCAATCCGGGGGCGCTGTCGCTGACCCGCGACACGACATGGGCCAACGCCGGTACCGGTTTCGACGCCGATGTCCCGGGCGGGACGGCCACGCTCACCGCGAACCTCTCGGTCGCCGACGCCCGCGCGACGGCGGTCGGGTCGAAGACGGCCGCGAGCGGCAACTCCTGGAACCTGGGCGGCACTTGGAACGCCTCGGCGGTGCTGAGCACGGACCCCGCACCGCTCACGGGCGCACGGGCCGCCGACGGTTCGCTCCCGTCGGCGCCGTCGTTCCTGGTGCCGCGCACCGGGGCGAACATCGGGGCCCGCTTCTGACGCGAGGCCCTCGCACCCCCAATTGTTAATGGGATCCATTTTCATGTAGCGTCCTCGGTGCTCGCCGTTCCACCGAGGAGGTCCCTGTCATGGCTGTCCCCAAGCGGAAGATGTCCCGCAGCAACACCCGCCACCGCCGCGCCCAGTGGAAGGCGGTCACCCCGTCGCTGGTGCCCGTCACGATCGACGGCGTGCGTCACCTCGTACCGCAGAACCTCGTCCGGGCGTACGAGCGCGGCCTGCTGCGTCCCGAGGGCTGAGCGCCTCATGCCTCCGCACGACCGGCTGCCGGTCACCGTCCTGTCCGGGTTCCTCGGGGCCGGCAAGACCACGCTGCTCAACCATGTGCTGGCCAACCGCGAGGGCCTGCGGGTCGCCGTGATCGTCAACGACATGAGCGAGGTCAACATCGACGCCGCGCTGGTGCGGGGCGGCGAGGCCGCGCTGTCGCGGACCGAGGAACGCCTGGTCGAGATGACCAACGGCTGCATCTGCTGCACCCTGCGCGACGACCTGCTCGACGAGGTGGACCGGCTGGCCCGGGAGGGCCGGTTCGACCACCTCCTCATCGAGAGCTCGGGAATCTCGGAACCGCTGCCGATTGCGGCCACGTTCTCCTTCGCCCGCGACGACGGCGCCACCCTCGGGGACGTCGCCCTCCTCGACACCATGGTCACCGTCGTGGACGCCGCCAACTTCCTGACCGAGCTGGACAGCGGCGACGAGCTCGCCGCGCGCGGCCTCGCCCCGTTCGAGGACGACGAGCGCACGGTGAGCGATCTGCTCGTGGACCAGATCGAGTTCGCGGACGTCCTGGTCCTCAACAAGCTCGACCTGGTCGACACGGACGCCGCGGCCCGGCTCCGCGCGGCCCTGCGCCGCCTCAACCCGGTCGCCCGGATCGTCGAGGCCCGGCACGCGCGCGTACCCCTCGGGCAGGTCCTGGGCACGGGCCTGTTCGACCTGGACCGCGCGCAGCAGGCACCGGGCTGGGTGCGGGAGCTGAACGGCGACCATGTCCCCGAGACCGAGGAGTACGGCGTCTCCTCCACCGTCTTCCGCTCCGAACTCCCCTTCCACCCGGGCCGGTTGTGGACGTTCGTGACGGACGGCCTGGACAGCGGCGCCTACGGCCGCGTCCTGCGCTCGAAGGGCTTCTTCACCCTCGCCACCCGCCCCCTGGTGACGGGCCTGTGGTCCCAGGCCGGTTCGGTGGCCCGCTTCGAGCCGTCGGCCGCGGGGGACGACGAGGCGCCGTACGCGCAGGAACTGGTCTTCATCGGCACGCGGTTGGAACGGGAGCGGCTGCGCGAGGCGCTCGCGGCCTGTCTGCTGACGCCGGGCGAGAGCACACCGCCCGAGGACCCCTTCCCGGCCTGGGACACCTACGGCATCGACGACACCTGTGACCACGAGGAACACGCCGTGTCCGGCCACTGACGCCGGGTGACGCCGGGAATACGGGACCGCGCCCGGCGTTGGACTCCGTGTGAGTTCCGTGATCGCCGCCACCCGCTTCTC
>JABFXD010000340.1 GCA_013361925.1 Streptomyces sp.
CCGGTGGGGCTCGCGGTGCTGGTCGGGCAGTTGCCGGACAGCTCGCTGCACCGCCTGGACTACGGCATCAGCTTCGGGGTCGCCGCGAGCTTCGGGGCGCTCGCCGGGTTGCTGCGGCCTTGGCTGCGATGGCCGCTGCTGGCGCTGTTCGGCGGGATGCTGGTCCAGGACCTGCTCGCCTTCACCGATCCGCTGAGCAACTGGGGACATCTGTTCTCGCTGGCGATCGGGGTGGGGGCGTGGCCGTTGGTCAGACGGTGGCGGCGAGTTGGGAGAGCAGTTCGGTGACGATGGTCTGCGGGGTGTGACGGGAGAGGTTGCGGTACTGGGTGCGTTGGAGGAAGTCGGGGAGCTCCATCCGCTCCAGACAGACCGGCACCAGCCGTACGTTCCCCTCGATGGAGTACCGGTGCAGCTCGCGCGCCTCCAGCATGCAGTACTTGCTCTCCAGGTACTCCTTCGACAGCAGCAGCACCCCGACCGCGGACTTGGCCAGGTTCCCCATCAGATCGTCGAGCCAGTCCTCGCCGACACCGATGGCGCCGTGCTGGCGGAAGTCGAAGACGTTCTGGAAGCGGTCGTTCAGCAACTGCGCGAACGTGGCCGCCTGGTCGTGGTTGGCGGACGCGTAGCTCAGGAAGACGCGTTCGTTGCGCTTGGCGGCGGAGCGGAAGTACTCCAGGGCCTGCGCGGTGCTGCCGATGTAACGGGGCTGTTCGTCGATGACCCGCAGATGGGGTTCGACGGCCGTGACGAGGTCGTCGGGATCGTCCCAGCGCACGATCGCCTTGCGATGGCCGGTCGGGATCTCGCCGTAGAGCGTCTGCTCCAGCGTCCCGGAGGCCCGGGGCGAGACGATCGGCAGCGTCGGGACGAACTGACCGTGGGTGAAGGCGGCCACGAGCTGGCCCTGCGCGCTGTCCAGATCGACGATCACCCAGTCACAGGCGCGCAGCCGGGTGATCAGGTCGAGGTCGAGGCGGGGCGGCCAGGGCAGGACGGCCGGTTCCCAGGAGCGCTCCTCCAGGGCCTCGGTCAGCACGGACGCGGCGGACCTGTTGTCGGGCGAGACCACCAGCCCCACCCGGCGCTGGTGAGGGGAGCGCCGCCGCTGCGCCGACGCCGACGCGTGCGCCTCGGCGAGGAAGCCGCGGTAGGCCGACTCGACCTTGCCCGGCAGCGCGGAGTGGTTCGCCGCCTCGGTCTCCTGGGCGTCGTACGGCACCAGCCGCACGCTCTGCGGGGCCCGTAACGCGGGCAGCAGCCGTTGGTCGTGGAAGACGACCGCCGGCTTGCGGGCCCGCACCGCCATGCCCAGTTCGAGGCGGAAGTACCGGGCCATGTCCCGCAGCCGGGGCAGCAGATGCACCTCGCGGGCCCCGCCCGGCAGGGGGTGGATGCCGACGAACCCGTCCGCGTCCCGGATCATGCGCTCCAGGCGGACCGGGCTGGTGAAGGACACCGCTTCGTCGACCCGGAACGAGACGTCCTCGGCGGAGCTGAGCAGCTCCCAGAAGTACAGGTTCTCGGCGGGCGAGTGATAGCGATGGCTGAGGAACACCTCAAGCCTGGCCGGCGACCCCATCAGGCGCCCCCTGGTCCCTGCGGCGGCGTCGCCCCGCCCGGCACCCCTGCCGGCAGTCCCGGAACCACCGGCGGCGCGGGCGGCTCGGTCTGCTTGAGGCGGTTGTAGACGGCGTCGAAGGTGAAGCCGGAGACATAGCCGACGGCGAGGACGAAGAAGAGCAGGCGGCGGACGCCCTCACCGGCCAGGATGTCGGGGGACGCGGCGAGTTGGGCGGAGACGAAGAGCAGGAAGGCGATCCCGCCGGCCGACATGCCGAGCACCGCCGTGCGCGCCCAGTGCGTCTCGCGCTCGAAGACGGTGCGGGTGATCGCCCCCGAGGTGCCGGTGGCCAGCGCGCCCACGATGAGCGCGGTGAGATTGACCGCGGTGCTCGACTCGACGGCGTAGGTGAGCGGGATGGTGGCGAAGCCGAGCAGGAGCAGCAGCATCCCGGTGACCGCGCCGAGCCCGGCCCGCAGGGTGGCGCCGCGCCGGGACCTGGCCTCCGCGCGCCGCTTCTCCGCACGGCGTTCCCGCTGCGCGGCCAGCACCTCGACCAGCCGCTGTGCGCTGCCCGGACGCCACTGCGCGCCCATGGCCGAGACCTCGTCCGGCGTGGCGTGGTGGGTGGAGCGGTTCATGGTGTCCCAGACCTTGCGGGAGGCACCCCCGAACCACGCCACCGGATACACCGGTATCCCGAACGCGAGGCAGATCATCCCGGTGACCAGCGTGGAACGTCCGCCGCCGACGAGGATCACCCCGTCGACCTCGCGCAGCGACCGGTAGAAGCCGACCTCCCAGTCGGCACCAGGGTCGTTGCGTACGTCGAAGACCTCCGGCCGCTCGGCGAGGTGCGGGAAGTCGGTCTCGGCGTCCTCGTCGTAGGGCGGCCGCACCTGCACCGAGCCCGGCGGCAGGTCCTCGCGGGTGAGGTATCCGGTGACGACGCGGTCCTCCACGAACTGTGCCTCACTGGAGTACACGATGATCCGGCATCCGGCCGCGGCCAGCGCCGCCCCGATCTCCTCACCGGCCGCCAGCGCGGCCTCGGTGTCGCCCATCGGCGGGTCGTACGACCGCCCCGGATCCGCACTCCCCAGCACCGCGATCAACGGCCCCATAGGCCATCCCCCCTCCGCGCCGGCTCAGAATACGGCGCGCAGGAGGTTCCCTTCCGTCAGTTACCGTCCCGCAAACGGGCTTCGGCCAGCGCCGCCGCCAACGCCGGGACACCGAGCCGCTGTTCGTCCTCCGGCCCTGCGCCGTGCAGGCGGTTCCGCAGCTGATACGGATCGGCGCGCAGGTCGTAGTACTCGCGGAAGAGCACCTCGCCGTCGCCGTAGGGGCGGCCGTCGGTGCCGAGGCGGGTGCGGTAGTACTCCGTGTACTGCTCGGTCCTGCCGACGTACGACGCCCAGGTGTGGATCGGCTGCTTGTCCTGCCGGTTCCACCACCACTCGGCGAGCAGATGGGTGCGGTCGTTGTGCCGGTCGAGCAGGGAGTGACCGTCGTGCGGGGTGTCCGGGGCGACGCCCGCCGCGGCGAGGAGGGTGGGCGCGATGTCGACGTGGCCGGTGAGCCGGTCGTCGGTGCGGGCGGTGCCGTGGCCGCCTGCGGGCCAGGAGAGGTGGAAGGGCACCTCCAGGCTCGGCCGGTACGGCACCGACTTGCGCAGCCAGCCGTGGTCGCCCCAGCACAGGCCGTGGTCGCTGGTGAACAGCACGAGCGTGTTGTCGAGTTGGCCGAGCGCGCGCAGCTTGTCGCGGAAGTCGCGCATGGCGTCGTCCACGGAGAGCAGCGTGCGCAACTGACGGGTGCGCAGGGCACCGCCCTCGGCGAAGGTGTGGTGGGCCCGGCGGAGGTAGGGCGGTTTGTCGCCCTTGCTCGTTTCGAGGACCGACGGGCGGCCCTGCCACTCGGGCACGCGCGTGTGGGCGTACTTCCGCTCCGGGATGTTGACCTCGTGCGCGGAGCGCGTGGCGACGAACGCGAACCAGGGGCGGGTGTCGTCGCGGGAGCCCTCGATGAAGTCGAGGGCGCGGTCCTTGATGACGGTGGTGTTGTAGCCGGGGACGGTCCGGACGGTGCCGTTGTCGTTGTAGTGGCCGTTGTAGTAGCGCACCGGTTCCTGGAGCAACCACTCGTCGAAGTGCGGCGGGTTGTGGCCGGTGGGCCAGTAGTTGAGGTACTTGCCGAACAGACCGGTGCGGTAGCCCGCCTCGTGCAACCGGCGCTGGACCGTGGTGCGTTGGTCGAGGTGGCCGGGGTGACGGGTGTCGAGGAGACCGTGGTTGTGGGCGTACCGGCCGGACATGATCGATGCCCGGGACGGGGCGCAGAGCGGGGTGTTGGCGTGCGCCCGCCCGAAGGTCGTACCGCTGCCGCCGAGCCAGTCCAGGGTCTGGGGGAGCGCCCAGTCCGTGTCCTTGGGCTGGTCGTCGGTGAGGACCAGGAGGATGTTGGGGCGGTCGTCCCC
>JABFXD010000554.1 GCA_013361925.1 Streptomyces sp.
AGGCCGAGCTGTTCGCCGTAGAAGACACGGGATCGTTCGGGGTCGACGGGGTGGATGAGGGTCCGGCCGCTCAGTACGTGCACCATGCGGCGGAGCCTAGTGCGGGCGTTAGGCTCGTCGGTGCCTGTGCCGTGCCCGAGAGTGGAGAGACGCCCATGACCGCTGGACTCACCTTCCGCGATGCCACCGACGCCGACGTGGACGCGCTGGTCGCGCTGATCGAGTCGGCGTACCGCGGGGACTCGAGCCGGGCCGGTTGGACCACCGAGGCGGACATCCTGGAGGGGCAGCGGACCGACCCGGAGGGCGTGCTCCAGGTCATCAAGGCGCCCGACAGCCGCCTGCTCACCGTGGAGCGCGAGGGCGAGGTCGTCGCCTGCTGCCAGCTCGAACACCGGGGCGACCACGCCTACTTCGGGATGTTCGCGGTCAGCCCGCGGCTTCAGGGCGGCGGCCTCGGCAAGGTGATCATCGCGGAGGCGGAGCGGACGGCCCAGGAGACCTGGGGTGCCACGGAGATGCACATGACGGTGATCTCCGTACGCAACGACCTCATCGCCTGGTACGAGCGCCGCGGCTACCGCCGTACGGGCCGGATGACCCCGTTCCCGTACGGCGACGAGCGCTTCGGCGTCCCGCAGCGCGAGGACCTGCAGTTCGAGCTGCTGGTCAAGCCGCTCGGATAATCGTTACGCCGTGAAGCGGGCGGTGCGTTTGATCTCCGAGTAGTCGGTGGTCGCACCGTCCAGCTGAAGCGCCCGTACCAGACGCAGATGGTCCTGTGTGTTCACCACCCAGCCGATGATCCTCAGGTCCGCCTTGCGGGCGTGCTCGACGATCTCCAGGGTGATCCGGCGGATGTTGAGGCAGACGGTCGCCGCCCCGGCCTCCACGGCGCGGTCCACGATGTCGGTGCCGTACCGGCTGCCGATCAGCGCGGTCCGCACGCCCGGCACCAGACGGGAGACCTCGGCGATCGCCTCGTCATGGAACGAGGACACCTCGACCCGGCCCACCAGGTCCCGCCTGAGCATGACCTCGGCCAGGGCCCGCGCTGCCGCGAGGTCCTTGATCTCGGCCTGGAGCGGTGCTTGTACCGCCTCCAGGACCTCCTCGAAGACGGGGACGCGTTCGCCGCGGCCCGCGTCCAGGGTGCGCAGCTCGGCGAGGGTCTTCTCGGCGATCGGACCGGTCCCGTCGGTCGTGCGGTCCACGTCCGTGTCGTGCATGACGACGAGGGCCCCGTCCTTGCTGAGATGCAGGTCGAGTTCGATGGCGTCGAAGCCGGCCTGCTGGGCGGCCACGAAGGAACGGAGGGTGTTCTCGGGTTCGAGACCCATGACTCCGCGATGACCGATGGTAAGGAAGTTCAAGGTTCAACTCGCTTCCGTCGACGGCGGCTCGGCTTCCGCAGCCTAATGGCCTCGGCCGGTGATGAACCCCTGCGTACACGGGGGATCGGGTGACACGAGGGGCGGACCTGGCCGGGACCGTTCTGGCTGGTCACCCTGGGGTGGGCGAGTCCTGCGGGCATTGACCGCCGACGCCGGCCGGAGGCCCCAAGAGGATCACGTATACCCACCGGGAGCGCCGTCATGGCATCCGGCAGGAAAAAGTTCCGTGACCATGCGAGTGCGCAGGATAATTTACGGAGCCCCCACTTGCTGGCAGGAACCTCATATGCCTACGGTGTCCTCACGCGAGGTTCTCCCGTGGAGGATGGGACATGACGGAAATTCTTGTGCAGGCGGCTACGGGGGAGCAGGCTCCTCCCGCGACCAGGGTGGTGGACCACCCTGCGTGGCCCGTGCTCAAGGGTGCCGTGGAGCGGATCAGGCCCTGGCAGTCCAAGGACGGGTCGATCGACATCACGGCCGAGGGCGCCCCGGACCGCGCCACCGCCGAGGCCGCCGTACGCGAGGTCGCAGGCGCCGTCGAGGAGCTGTCCCCGCTGCTCCCGCACGACCGCGCCTACCACGAGGCCCTGGTCAAGGACCTGAAGCGCTGGGCCGAGGGCGGCTTCGAGGTGCCGGACTTCCTGGACTCGCTGCTGGCCTTCCAGCCCGCCAAGGGGCGCGCGGACGGCCTCCAGCACCTGGTCGTCTTCCCCATGTACACGCAGAACGGCAACCCCGACCGCAACCTTGAGGCGGTCGTCCTGCGCATGGTGTGGCCCGACTGGCTGGCCGAGCTGGAGCGCACCCGCTACGACAACCCGCTGTTCTGCGGCATCAAGTTCGAGGACTTCACGGCCGGTTACGACACCAACTCCGCCGTGCTCTTCCCCGAGACGATCGCCGTGCGCGAGGCGCCGGAACGATTCTCCTGGGGTGGCATCTTCTGTGACCGCGAGGCCGCCCGCTTCCGTGCCGTCACCGACGCCGCCGTCGACATCCTGGGCCTGGAGCTGCCCGAGGACATCGCCGCGATGGTCCACGACCAGAAGCGCTGCGAGGAGGCGTTCGTCCTGTGGGACATGGTCCACGACCGCACCCACAGCCATGGCGACCTGCCCTTCGACCCCTTCATGATCAAGCAGCGCCAGCCGTTCTGGATGTACGGCCTGGAGGAGCTGCGCTGCGACCTCACCGCCTTCAAGGAGGCCGTGAAGCTGGAGGCCGACGGCGTCCCGCAGGCCCGTGACGTGCAGTACGCCGTGCTGTTCGACCGTATGTTCCGCTTCCCGGTCACCGGCGAGCGGGTGCGCAACTACGACGGCCTCGGCGGCCAGCTGCTCTTCGCCTACCTGCACAAGCACGACGTCGTCCGCTGGACCGACAACAAGCTGCACATCGACTGGCAGCGCGCCCCGCAGGTCACCAACCAGCTGTGCGCCGAGATCGAGGACCTCTACCGGGCGGGCATCGACCGTCCCAAGCTCGTCCACTGGTTCGCCGCGTACGACCTGGTCGCGCAGTACCTCGCCCCGCACCCGGGATCCCGCTGGGCCAAGGGCCCGGACGCCCTGGACCTGACCCAGCCGCCGCGCAAGCTCGTCGATGACGTGCTTCCGGACGAGTTTCCGCTCAGCATGTTCTATGAGGCACTCTCCAAGAAGCTCAAGAACGTGATCGCGTCGACGCGCGGCATCACGGCGGAGAACGCCGAGCGAGTGGCCGCGTGAGCGACCACGGCACCGAGAACGCTGCGCGGCAAGCTCAGGAGGCGAAGAACATGGCGGGGAACGGAGCTCTCAGCGGTGCGGTGATCGCGGTGGCCGGCGCGGGTGGACCCGCCGGACGCGCGACCCTGCTGCGACTTGCCGAGGCCGGGGCGACCGTCGTCGGCGCCGACAACGACCCCGAGCGGCTCGCGGAGGCGGTGAGCGCGGCCCGTGACGCGGGCGGCGGCGCCACCGTCACCGGAGAGCCGGTCGACCTGCTCGACCTGGACTCCACGCGCGACTGGGCCCACGGCATCGAGAAGGACTTCGGCCGGGTCGACGGCGTCGTCCATCTCGTCGGCGGCTGGCGCGGCAGCGAGACCTTCATCAAGACCAGCCTCGACGACTGGGACTTCCTGGAGCTGCTGCTCATCCGCACCGTGCAGCACACCTCCCTCGCCTTCTCCGAGGCGCTCCAGCGCAGCGACCGCGGCCGCTACGTCCTGATCAGCGCGGCCGGCGCGAGCAACCCCACCGCGGGCAACGCCGCGTACGCCGCCGCCAAGGCCGCCGCCGAGGCGTGGACGCTCGCCATGGCCGACTTCTTCCGCAAGGCGGGGGCCGGTGAGGAGCTCACCTCGGCGGCCACCATCCTGGTGGTGAAGGCGTTGGTGCACGACGCGATGCGCGCCGAGCGCCCCAACGCGAAGTTCGCGGGCTTCACGGACGTCAAGGACCTGGCCACGGCCATCGCCGAGGTCTGGGAGAAGCCCGCCGGAGAAGTGAACGGAAACCGTCTGTGGCTCACCGAGAAGCCGTGAACCCTCCGAAGACCGACGCCCGGCGTCACCACGACCCGGACAGCAGGGGCTTCGCGAGCGACAACTACGCCGGCGTCCACCCGGAGGTGCTCGCCGCCCTGGCCCTGGCCAACGG
>JABFXD010000777.1 GCA_013361925.1 Streptomyces sp.
TGGCGGTGGGGGTGGAGGCGCCGGAGGTTCCGGACGCGATCAAGGTCGTACGAGGAGAGGCGCAGGCGTCGTACGGGACGGGCCTGTTCCTGGTGAGGCCGGACGGCTACATCGGCTGGGCAGGCGAATCGCCGAGCGGACTAATGGAGTACGTCGGGCGAGTTGGCTTTCTTGGGGGCGCGGGGCTGTCTTGATCTGCGGCTACCGCCGCGGGGGCGCGACCAGCCCCCACGCACCCGCACCCACCATCAAGCACTAGCCATCGTCAACTTCACCGCAAACCCCAGAAACAACGCCCCCGCAGCGGACGTCGCCCCCGCCGACAACCGCTTCCGCCTCCGGAACGCGTCCGCCAACCGCGTCCCGCTGAAGATCAGCGCGGTGAGGTACAGGAAGCTCGCGAGCTGCGCGAACGCGCCGAGCACCACGAAGGACAGCGCTGGATACGCGTACCCGGGATCGACGAACTGCACGAAGAACGCGACGAAGAACAGGATCGCCTTGGGGTTGAAGAGGCTGATGACCAGGGCCCGGCGGTACGGCCGCTCATCGGCGACCACCTCACCGGCCTGCTCCTCGGCGGGAGCCGTCCGCGACCGCCACATCCCCCACGCGGCCCGCAGCATCCCGAAGGCCAGCCACGTCAGATAACCGGCGCCCGCGTACTTCACGATCCCGAACAGCACGGCGTTGGCCTGGAGCAGGGACGCCACCCCGGCCGCCGACAGCGTCATCAGCACGGCGTCCCCGCACCACACGCCGGCCGCGGCGGTGTACCCGGCCCGTACCCCGCGCCGGGCGGCGACGGAGAGGACGTACAGCGAGTTCGGACCGGGGAGGAGGACGATCAGGACGAGTCCTGCCAGATAGGTGGGGAGGTCTATGACACCGAGCATGCGAAGGAGTCTCGCACGCTAGAACGAATGCGACGGAAGGTAGGTCCCCCACACCTCCCGCAGGGCACCGCACACCTCACCGACCGTCGCCCGCGCCCGCAAGGCGTCCTTCATCGGGTACAGAACGTTGTCCTGTCCCTCCGCCGCCTTCTTCAGGGCGGCCAGCGCCCGCTCCACCGCCGCCCCGTCCCGCTCCGCCCGCAGCCGCGCCAGCCGCTCCGTCTGCTGGGCCTCGATGGCGGGATCGACCCGCAGCGGCTCGTACGGTTCCTCCGCGTCGAGCCGGAAGCGGTTGACGCCGACCACGACCCGTTCGCCCGCGTCGGTCTCCTGGGCGATCCGATAGGCGTTGCGCTCGATCTCGTCCTTCTGGAAGCCGTGCTCGATGGCCGCGACCGCGCCGCCGAGGTCCTCGACCCGGCGCAGGAGATCCACCGCCGCGGCCTCGACGTCGTCGGTCATCCGCTCGATGACGTAGGACCCGGCGAACGGATCGACCGTCGCCGTCACGTCCGTCTCATGGGCGAGGACCTGCTGGGTGCGCAGCGCCAGCCGCGCGCTCTTGTCCGTGGGCAGGGCGAGCGCCTCGTCGAAGGAGTTGGTGTGCAGCGACTGCGTGCCGCCCAACACCGCGGCCAGGGCCTGGACTCCGACCCGGACCAGGTTCACCTCGGGCTGCTGGGCGGTGAGTTGGACACCGGCCGTCTGGGTGTGGAAGCGCAGCATCTGCGACTTGGGGTTCCGGGCGCCGAACTCGTCGCGCATCACGCGGGCCCACATGCGCCGCGCCGCGCGGAACTTGGCGACCTCCTCCAGGATCGTCGTACGCGCCACGAAGAAGAAGGAGAGGCGGGGGGCGAAGTCGTCGACGTCCATGCCCGCCGCCACCGCCGTCCGCACGTACTCGATGCCGTCGGCGAGCGTGAACGCGATCTCCTGCGCCGGGGACGCGCCCGCCTCGGCCATGTGGTAGCCGGAGATCGAGATGGTGTTCCACTTCGGGATCTCGGCCCGGCAGTACTTGAAGATGTCGGCGGTCAGCCGGAGGGAGGGCTTCGGCGGGAAGATGTACGTTCCCCGCGCGATGTACTCCTTCAGGACGTCGTTCTGGATCGTGCCGGTCAGCTGCCCGGCCGCGACGCCCTGTTCCTCCGCCACCAGTTGGTACAGGAGCAGCAGCAGCGCCGCCGGGGCGTTGATCGTCATCGACGTGGAGACCTTGTCCAGCGGGATCCCGTCGAACAGCACCCGCATGTCGTCGACCGAGTCGATCGCGACGCCCACCTTGCCGACCTCGCCGTGCGCGAGGGGGGCGTCGGAGTCGTGGCCCATCTGGGTGGGGAGGTCGAAGGCGACGGACAGGCCCGTGGTGCCGTGGGCGATGAGCTGCCGGTAGCGGGCGTTGGACTCGACGGCCGTACCGAAACCGGCGTACTGGCGCATGGTCCAGGGGCGGCCGGTGTACATCGACGGGTACACGCCCCGGGTGAAGGGGTAGGCGCCCGGCTCACCCAGCTGCCGTGCCGGGTCCCAGTCCTCCAGGGCCTCCGGTCCGTACGCCGGTTCGATGGGTAGCCCACTCTCGGTGAATCGAACACTGCCCGACTCGCGCGCCATGGTGTGCCGCCTCCCGTCACTGGGGTACTGGTTCCCACAATGCCAGGGTGAGACGACGGGGGCCGCGATGCGTATCGAGGGCATGGGGAGAGTGGTCGCCGCGCTGGTGGTCGTGGCCGCCCTGGGCGGCTGCACCGTGCAGGGCGCGCAGGGCGACGGGAAGAACCGGTCGCCGGTGCGGATCGAGCTGCCGGACAGCACCTCACCGGCACCGCGCACCACCCCTTCTTCCCCCACACCGTCCACGAGCCTCCTGTCCACGGTCCTGTGGTCCCCGGGCGACACCGGCCGGGACATCCGTGAACTCCAGGCCCGGTTGCGGCAGGTCGCCTGGATCTTCGAGGGCCCGACGGGGACGTACGACGACGCGACGGAGGAAGCCGTCAAGGGCTTCCAGGGCAAGCGCGGGCTGCCGCGGACCGGCGAGACCGATGCCGTCACCTGGCAGCGGCTGAAGAAGATGACCCACGAGCCGGGCAAGTGGGAGCTGTATCTGATGGGCGGCCAGCCCGCCGACGCGCCGGACGCGCGCTGCAAGACCGGGCGGGTGCTGTGCATCAGCAAGTCGAGCCGTACGTTGCGCTGGATGGTGGACGGCCGGACGCTGAAGACGCTGCCGGTGCGGTTCGGGTCCGACTACACCCCCACCCGTGAAGGCGTCTTCCACGTCTACTGGAAGTCCCGCGACCACTACTCGACGCTCTACGACTCACCGATGCCGTACGCGATGTTCTTCAGCGGGGGCCAGGCCGTGCACTACTCGACGGACTTCGCGGCCCGCGGCTACGCGGGCGCCTCGCACGGCTGTGTGAACGTACGGGACCAGGCGGCGATCGCGGAGCTCTTCGACGAGGTGCGCGACGGCGACAAGGTCGTCGTGCACTGGTGAACCGCGCAGTGGTGTGTGGGGCGCGGGCGGGACCGGGGGAACGTGTCCCGCCCGCGCCGAATGCACGAGCCGTAGGTACGGGGGGAACCCCGGCTCTGTGCGACGGCCGATGACCAGTCGGCTCACTCAGTACTGCGTCGCCGGGTCCGAAAACGTCACACCCCCCGGAAACAAGTTCCGGGGGGCCCGCCGCGGAGGCGCTCAGAGCGTCGAGTACGACGGGCTCGGCGCCGGTTCCGGTGAGGTCGCCGTCTGCTTCGGCAGGAGCGGGGCGGCGGTGTCCGGCTCCGCGGTGGAGCGACCGCCGTCCTCGTCGTGGCGGTTGCCCCCACCATCGCCGCCACCGTTGCCACGGCCGTGGCCGCCGCCTCCGGAGCCTCTGTGGTGGCCGTCGTCGTCGCCCTTGCCCTGGCCGCCGTTGCCGTCCTGGTCCTTGCCTCCGCCGTCCCGGTCCTCGCCGGTGCCGGGCTCGGTGTCGGAACGGACGCCGGAGGACGTGTCCAGGACGCCCTGGCAGAACTTCCACACCCGGGTCGAACCGCCTGCCAGGCCCTCCAGGGCCCGGCGCCGGTCGCCGGACAGCTCCTTGCCGTCGCGCAGGTCACGGCAGGCCGAGGGCGCCTTGCTCCAC
>JABFXD010000612.1 GCA_013361925.1 Streptomyces sp.
GAGCTGGAGAAGGCCGTCCTCGACGCCGACCTCGTCATCGGCGCGGTGCTCATCCCGGGCGCCAAGGCCCCGAAGCTGGTCACCAACGAGCTCGTGGCCCGGATGAAGCCGGGAAGTGTCCTTGTCGACATCGCGATCGACCAGGGCGGCTGCTTCGAGGACTCCCACCCGACGACCCACGCCGAGCCGACCTTCCAGGTCCACAACTCGGTCTTCTACTGCGTCGCCAACATGCCGGGCGCGGTGCCCAACACCTCCACCTACGCGCTCACCAACGCGACGCTGCCCTACATCGTCGAACTCGCCAACCGCGGCTGGGTGGAGGCGCTGCGCCGTGACCCCGCGCTCGCCAAGGGCCTCAACACCCATGACGGCAAGGTCGTTTACCGCGAGGTCGCCGAGGCGCACGGTCTGGAGCACATCGAGCTGGAGACGCTGCTCGGCTGACCCCCTGACCTCGCCGAACGGCTAAGTCACCTTTTCGTAAAGGCGATACGTCAACATGGCGTGTCAACGACGCGCACCCGGCCGGACCTTGCCCGACAAGGTCCGGCCGGATGTGTGTATGGTCACTTTGCGACTCTCGGTCAACTCGCCTCGAACGTAACCCTTTGGTCGATTCGCACACCCGTGAAACCTGCCGTGCGACGGCCGTACGCCCTTGACAGAGGGATGTTTCATTGCCGACACATCGGGCCGGGTCCGGCGGATTGTGTTGCTGCGGACGCCCGACACGCCATAGAGTCGCCGACTGTCGGCATGGTGCCACGCTGACCTGTCTAGAAGTTTCCTGGTCACCAAGGAGGTAAGACGACTTGTGAATGAGTCGACATTTTCTCCCGGGGGTGGTCAACCAGGAGTGCCGGTACGGGACCAGGGTCCCGCGGGGTTCGAGGCTGTCGGCTCCGTCGCGGTGCGCACCTTCGCAGCCCACCGGAGTCACCAGCAGACCCGCGTGACTCTGTCAGCACACCAGAGCATGGATGGCCATCACGTGAACGCCATGGCCGGCGACGGAAGTGGCGCGCCCCACAGCCAGTTCGCCGACTACGACGAACTGCCCGAGGGGCACTTCTACGACCCCGACGCCGAGTACGAGCCCGACCCCGAGTACGCGGCCACGCTCGCTCCCGACGCTGCCCGTCAGCGCCGTGAGCGCATCGGCCCGACCGGTCGCCCGCTGCCGTACTTCCCGATCCCGGGTCCGCTGACGGACCACGGGCCCGCGAAGATCATCGCGATGTGCAACCAGAAGGGCGGCGTCGGCAAGACCACGTCGACCATCAACCTGGGTGCCGCCCTCGCGGAGTACGGACGCCGGGTGCTGCTCGTGGACTTCGACCCGCAGGGCGCGCTGTCGGTGGGTCTCGGTGTCAACCCGATGGAGCTCGACCTCACCGTCTACAACCTGCTCATGGAGCGGGGCATGGCGGCCGACGAGGTCCTGCTGAAGACCGCGGTCCCCAACATGGACCTGCTGCCGAGCAATATCGACTTGTCGGCGGCGGAGGTCCAGCTGGTCTCCGAGGTCGCGCGCGAGTCGACGCTCCAGCGTGCCCTGAAGCCGCTCATGGCCGACTACGACTACATCGTGATCGACTGTCAGCCTTCACTGGGCCTGCTCACCGTCAACGCCCTGACGGCCGCGCACAAGGTGATAGTGCCTCTGGAGTGTGAGTTCTTCGCGCTGCGTGGTGTCGCCCTGCTGACGGAGACCATCGAGAAGGTCCAGGAGCGGCTCAACCCCGACCTGGAGCTCGACGGCATCCTCGCCACGATGTACGACTCCCGCACGGTCCACAGCCGCGAGGTCCTGGCCCGGGTGGTCGAGGCGTTCGACGATCACGTCTACCACACGGTCATCGGACGCACGGTCCGCTTCCCGGAGACCACGGTCGCCGGTGAGCCGATCACCACGTACGCCTCCAACTCCGTCGGTGCCGCCGCCTACCGCCAGCTCGCCAGGGAGGTGCTCGCCCGGTGTCACGCCGAGTGAGTCTGCCGGGGGCCGACGAACTCTTCCGTACGACAGGGGGAATGGCGCTCCAGCCGTCCACTCCGCGACGGGGGGCCA
Source organism: Streptomyces sp. (assembly GCA_013361925.1). Classification (GTDB taxonomy): domain Bacteria; phylum Actinomycetota; class Actinomycetes; order Streptomycetales; family Streptomycetaceae; genus Streptomyces. The sequence continues at coordinate 2,075 of JABFXD010000612.1, forward strand.
ACGGCGACGCCCGGGTGCCCGCGCCGGCCGGAGAGAGCGACGGGGCCGCGGCCGCGTCGTCCGAGGACGCGCCGCATTCGGTGCCCGTACAGGGCGGCGACGGCGACGGGGCGGAGCATGTCGCGACGGAGCCCGCCGCGGCCGGTGAGTCCCGCAGCCGGGACGCGACGGCCGAGCGCTCCGGGCGACGTCAGGACGCGCAGGAAGGTTCTGCCGCGCCGCGCAAGCAGCGCGGCGGGCGGGCGCCCTCGCGTCGCCCCAGCGGCCGGGAGCGGCACGACGAGAAGATCACCGTGTACGTCTCCGCCGAGGAGCTCATGGACCTGGAGCACGCGCGTCTGGTGCTCCGCGGCGAGCACGGGCTGGCCGTCGACCGCGGGCGCATCGTCCGCGAGGCGGTCGCCGTGGTGCTGGCCGACCTGGAGTCCCGCGGGGACGCGAGCATCCTCGTACGACGGTTGCGCGGGCGGTAGCGGTAGCCTGCGGAGGCCATGACCTCGAACGACGCTCCCGTCCCCGCCTCCGGCGCCGCAGCCGGTCGTCGGCGTGTGCTGGGGCGGGGGCCGGGGGCGCCCGAGGCACCTGAGGCGCCTGAGCCCGTCGTGGTGGAAGAGCCGGTCGCGGAAGAACCCGACGACGGCGTCTTCAAGGTCCGGCTCGCCAACTTCGAGGGGCCCTTCGACCTGCTCCTCCAGCTGATCTCCAAGCACAAGCTGGACGTCACCGAGGTCGCCCTGTCCAAGGTCACCGACGAGTTCATGGCGCACATCCGGGCGATGGGCCCGGACTGGGACCTGGACCAGACGACCGAGTTCCTCGTGGTGGCCGCCACACTGCTCGATCTCAAGGCCGCCCGGCTGCTGCCCGCCGCCGAGGTCGAGGACGAGGCCGACCTCGCGCTCCTGGAGGCCCGTGACCTGCTGTTCGCGCGGCTGCTCCAGTACCGCGCGTACAAACAGATCGCGGACATCTTCAACCGGCGCCTCGACGACGAGGCCCGCCGCTACCCCCGTACCGTCGGCCTGGAACCGCACCACGCGGAGCTGTTGCCCGAGGTCGTCATCAGCATCGGCCCGGAGGGGTTCGCCAAGCTCGCCGTGAAGGCGATGCAGCCGAAACCCAAGCCGCAGGTGTATGTCGACCACATCCACGCGCCGCTGGTCAGCGTGCAGGAGCAGGCCGGGATCGTCGTCGCCCGGCTGAAGGAGCTCGGCGAGGCCAGCTTCGGGGCGCTCGTCGAGGACACCGACGACACCCTCACCGTCGTAGCGCGATTCCTGGCGCTGCTGGAGCTGTACCGGGAGAAGGCCGTCGCGCTGGACCAGGAGACGGCCCTCGGGGATCTCATCGTGCGGTGGACCGGCGGCGAGGGGGACGGGACGCCGAGGGTCACCGACGAGTTCGACCGACCGCCCGAGCCGCCCAAGGAGGACAAGGCGTGAGCGAGGAGACCACCGACGTCCCGGCCGGGCAGCGCACCGTCGCCGACCTCGATCTCAAGCCCGCCCTTGAGGCCGTCCTCATGGTCGTGGACGAGCCCGCGACCGAGGAGCATCTGGCGAAGATCCTCCAGCGGCCCAAGCGGCAGATCGCGGACGCGTTGCGGGAGCTGGCCGACGAGTACACCGTCCAGGGGCGCGGCTTCGAGCTGCGGCTGATCGCCGGGGGCTGGCGTTTCTACTCCCGGCCCGAGTTCGCGGCGGCCGTGGAGGGCTTCGTCCTGGACGGCCAGCAGGCCCGGCTCACCCAGGCGGCCCTTGAGACGCTCGCGGTCGTCGCCTACCGCCAGCCGGTCAGCCGCAGCAGGGTTTCCGCGGTGCGCGGAGTGAACTGTGACGGGGTCATGCGGACCCTGCTCCAGCGGGGTCTGGTCCAGGAGGCGGGCACGGAACCCGAAACAGGTGCGATCCTGTACACGACGACGAACTACTTCCTGGAGCGGATGGGCCTGCGCGG
>JABFXD010000379.1 GCA_013361925.1 Streptomyces sp.
GGCCCGCGAGCCCCGTCCCGCCATGGTCGAACCTCCCCGCCGTGCCCCTGCCCGTGCCGCGGGACCGCCTCTCGGCCGGCCGGTCGGCCGGATCCGTCCGGTCCGTGGGACAGGCCCGTCTTCGACGGTAGGCACCGGCTGATCGGCGGGACAGATCGCGCGATGAACGCGCCCCCTTCCGCTCCCCCGGTTCACTCCGAGCGCCTGCCCGGACGGGTGAATGGACGGGGTCGGTTGGATACACCCTAGGGGTGGGGGAACCGAGGGGGGACCGTGGAGCGGCGGAGTACTCCGTGACCGCCGCTCCACGGGTGGACCGCCACTCGGCGGCTCAGCCGAAGACGGCCAGGCTCTTGGCCTTGCCCTTCTGTTCCTCGACGAGGGCGAGGAAGCGGCCCTCGGGGTCGAAGACGGCGACCGCGCCGCGGCCCGCGTACTCGTCGGGCATCTCCAGGCGTACGCCGTTCAGCAGCAGCCGGGCCCGCTTGGCGTCCACGTTCCAGCGGGGGAACGCGGCCGTGGCGGCCTCGGCGATCGGCATGACCGTCAGCTCCTGCTGGTGCTGGTCCAGGGTCTTGGCCGCGTCCAGCTTGTACGGGCCGACGCGGGTGCGGCGCAGCGCGGTGAGGTGGCCGCCCACGCCCAGGTCCGCGCCCAGGTCACGGGCGAGCGCCCGGATGTAGGTGCCGGACGAGCAGACCACCGACACGACCAGGTCGAGGACGGGGGTGCCGTCCTCCGCGACCGCGTCCCGGACGTCGTACACCGCGAAGGACGAGATCCTGACCGGCCGCGCGGGGATCTCGAACTCCTCGCCCTCGCGCGCCCGCTTGTAGGAGCGCACGCCGTCGATCTTGATGGCGCTGACCTTGGACGGCACCTGCATGATGTCGCCGCTCAGCTTGGCGATCCCGGCGTCGACGGCGTCCCGGGTGACCTTCGAGGCGTCGACCGACCCCGTGATCTCGCCCTCGGCGTCGTCGGTCAGGGTCGTCTGGCCGAGCCGGATCGTGCCCAGGTACTCCTTCTCGGTGAGGGCGAGATGCCCCAGGAGCTTGGTCGCCTTCTCGACGCCGAGGACGAGCACGCCCGTCGCCATGGGGTCGAGGGTGCCGGCGTGGCCGACGCGGCGGGTCCTGGCGATCCCGCGCATCTTGGCGACCACGTCGTGCGAAGTGAAGCCCGACGGCTTGTCGACGATGACAAGCCCGTCGGGCGTGGTGCTCTTCCGGTTCATTCGGAGGTGTCGTCCTCGTCCTCGTCCGGCTTGCGGTACGGGTCGGCCTCACCGGCGTAGGTGGCGCCGGCCGAGACCTCGCGCACCTTCTCGTCGGACTGGCGGGCCTTGTCGAGGAGGTCCTCGATGGTCCTGGCGTTGTCCGGCAGGGCGTCGGCCACGAAGGTGAGCGTCGGGGTGAACTTCACGCCCGCCGCCGCGCCGACCGCGGAACGGAGCACGCCCTTGGCGCTCTCCAGTCCGGCCGCCGCCGCCGCTCGCTCCTCGTCGTCCCCGTACACCGTGTAGAAGACGGTCGCCTCCCGGAGGTCGCCCGTGACCCTGGTGTCCGTGATGGTGACGTGGGTGCCGAGCCGCGGGTCCTTGATCCCGCGCTGCAGCTTCTGGGCCACCACCTCCCGGATGAGGTCCGCCAGCCTCTTCGCCCGCGCGTTGTCGGCCACTGGTCCGTCTCCTTAAGTACTTATCTCTTGCTTCTGCTTCAGTCTTCGTCGCTGTGGAGCCTGCGTCGAACCGAGAGCAGTTCCACCTCGGGCCGCCCGGCGACCAGCCGCTCGCAGCGGTCCAGTACGTCGGTGAGGTGGCCCGTGTCCCCGGAGACCACCGCGAGCCCGATCTCGGCCCGGCGATGGAGGTCCTGATTGCCCGTCTCCGCCGCGCTCACCGCGTACTTGCGCTGGAGTTCGGCCACGATCGGACGGACGAGTGAGCGTTTCTCCTTCAGCGAGTGAACGTCGCCGAGGAGCAGATCGAAGGACAGAGTCCCCACATACATGTGTGTCCGGATGCCCGCCGGTTCGGGGTACGGGCGCCGCTCTTGGACGCCGATACGGGAACCGTACACGCAACGGCCGGGGCCGATCGACGGATATTACGTCCGCCGATCGGCCCCGATCGCGTGCTACGACGATCAGCCGCGCGGCTTCTCGCGCATCTCGTACGTCGCGATGACGTCGTCGATCTTGATGTCGTTGAAGTTGCCGAGGTTGATACCGCCCTCGAACCCTTCGCGGATCTCGGTGACGTCGTCCTTGAAGCGACGCAGACCGGAGATGTTGAGGTTCTCCGCGATGACCTTGCCGTCGCGGACGAGTCGAGCCTTCGTGTTGCGCTTGACCTCGCCCGAGCGGACCAGGACACCGGCGATGTTGCCCAGCTTGGACGACTTGAAGACCTCGCGGATCTCCGCCGTGCCGAGCTCGACCTCCTCGTACTCCGGCTTGAGCATGCCCTTGAGGGCCGCCTCGATCTCCTCGATGGCCTGGTAGATCACCGAGTAGTACCGGACGTCGACGCCCTCGCGCTCCGCCATCTGCGCCGCGCGGCCCGCGGCGCGGACGTTGAAGCCGATGACGATGGCGTCGGAGCCGGTCGCCAGGTTGATGTCCGACTCGGTGACCGCACCCACGCCACGGTGCAGGATGCGGATGTCGACCTCGTCGCCGACGTCGAGCTGGAGCAGCGAGGACTCGAGAGCCTCCACCGAACCGGACGCGTCGCCCTTGATGATGAGGTTGAGTTCCTGCACCAGACCGGCCTTGAGGGCCTCGTCCAGGTTCTCCAGGGAGAACCGGACACCCCGGCGGGCGAAGTTGGCGTTGCGCTCACGCGCCGCGCGCTTCTCGGCGATCTGGCGGGCCGTGCGGTCCTCGTCGACGACGAGGAAGTTGTCGCCGGCGCCGGGGACGTTGGTGAGACCCAGGACCAGGACGGGGGTCGAGGGACCCGCTTCCTCGACGTTGTTGCCGTTGTCGTCGAGCATCGCCCGGACACGGCCGTACGCGTCGCCGACCACCATCGTGTCGCCGATGCGCAGCGTGCCGCGCTGGACCAGGACCGTCGAGACGGCACCGCGACCGCGGTCGAGGTGGGATTCGATCGCAATACCCTGCGCGTCCTGCTCCGGGTTGGCCCGCAGGTCGAGCGAGGCGTCCGCGGTGAGGACCACGGCCTCCAGCAGGCTCTCGATGTTGAGGCCCTGCTTGGCGGAGATGTCGACGAACATGGTGTCGCCGCCGTACTCCTCGGCCACCAGCCCGTATTCGGTGAGCTGACCGCGCACCTTGGTCGGGTCGGCGCCCTCGACGTCGATCTTGTTGACCGCGACGACGATCGGGACGTCGGCCGCCTTGGCGTGGTTGAGCGCCTCGACCGTCTGCGGCATGACGCCGTCGTTGGCCGCGACGACCAGGATCGCGATGTCGGTCGACTTCGCACCACGGGCACGCATGGCGGTGAACGCCTCGTGACCCGGGGTGTCGATGAAGGTGATCTTGCGCTCTTCGTCGTTGACCGAGGTCGTGACCTGGTAGGCACCGATGTGCTGGGTGATGCCACCGGCCTCGCCCGCGACGACGTTCGTCTTGCGGATGGTGTCCAGCAGGCGGGTCTTACCGTGGTCGACGTGACCCATGACGGTCACGACCGGCGGACGCGCGACGAGGAACTCCTCGCCACCCTCGTCCTCGCCGAACTCGATGTCGAAGGACTCGAGCAGCTCGCGGTCCTCCTCCTCCGGGCTGACGATCTCGACGACGTAGTTCATCTCGCCGGCGAGCAGCTGGAGGGTCTCGTCGGAGACGGACTGCGTGGCAGTGACCATCTCGCCGAGGTTCATCATCACGGCGACGAGCGAGGCCGGGTTGGCGCCGATCTTCTCCGCGAAGTCGGTGAGGGACGCACCGCGCGACAGGCGGACGGACTGTCCGTTGCCGCGAGGCAGCATCACGCCGCCGACCGACGGGGCCTGCATGGCCTCGTACTCCTGGCGCCTCTGCCGCTTCGACTTGCGA
>JABFXD010000161.1 GCA_013361925.1 Streptomyces sp.
TGGGCGAGAGCAGGAAGCGCAGGGTGGACTCGGCGGCGGCCCGGTCGGTGAGCCGTACGAGATTGACGGTCCTGCCCCGGCCGATCTCCTTGCCGAGCGAGCGCGTGAAGCCCTCCAGGGCCTGCTGGGCCGCTGCCTGGTGATGGTCGGCGGCGTCGAGGGGCGCGCCGAGGACGACGATCCGCCCGCTCGCGGCGACGGACCGGACGACGGGATGCAGGGCCGCGTGGACGCCCGCGAGGCCATCGACGTCCCGTACGCCGGTGGCGTCGAGGAGGACGGCGGAGGGGTGCCCCACAGCTGTGGGCGCCGGCTCGCCCGCGGTGAGGTGGAGGACCTCACCTTCGAGGGAGGTCCGCTCGGGTGACCAGCGGATGAGTTCCGCAGGCTGCGGCAGCCCCAGTCGGCGGGTCAGGAAACGGCCGGGCGCGGTGCCGGTGAAGCGCAGATAGCGGTCGGCCATGGCCGTCTCCCCACTCGGTGCTCTCTTGCTGACTCTGGAGTAAGGTTACCGGAGGTAAGCCTATGTCACACACGCCTATGTCACGCATGAGGAGCAGGTCGAGATGAGCCTTCTTCGGGCACCGGCGGCACGCCGGGTCGCGATCGTCGGCGGCACCCGCGTCCCCTTCGCCCGCTCCGACGGCCCCTACGCCACCGCCTCCAACCAGGAGATGCTGACGGCGGTGGTGGACGGCCTCGTGACCCGCTTCGGCCTCGAACAGCCGGGCGCCGTCGGTGAGTTCGTCGCCGGGGCGGTCCTCAAGCACGCGCGCGACTTCAACCTGGCCCGCGAGACGGTCCTCGGCTCGAAGCTGGCGCCGACGACCCCGGCGTACGACATCCAGCAGGCCTGCGGCACCGGGCTCCAGGCCGTCATCGCCGCCGCCAACAAGATCGCCCTCGGCCAGACCGACTCCGCGATCGCGGGCGGCGCGGACACCACGAGCGACGCCCCCCTCGGCGTCAACGACGACCTGCGGCGCATCCTGCTGGCGGCCCGCAGGGCGAAGTCCCTCGGTGGTCGCCTCAAGGCGCTCGCCCGCGTCCGCCCCGGCCACCTCGTCCCCGACATCCCGCGCAACGCCGAGCCCCGCACCGGTCTGTCGATGGGCGAGCACGCGGCGCTCACCGCACACGCCTGGGGTGTCTCGCGCGAGGCGCAGGACGAGCTGGCGGCGACGAGCCACCAGCGGTTGGCGGCGGCGTACGAACGCGACTTCTTCCAGGACCTGGTGGTGCCGTTCCGTGGCCTGGACCGGGACCAGAACCTGCGCCCGGGCTCGACGGTGGAGAAACTGGCCGCCCTGAAACCGGTGTTCGGCACCAACGGCCCCAACCCGACCATGACAGCGGGCAATTCGACGCCGCTCACCGACGGCGCGGCGGTCGTCCTTCTCGCCTCGGAGGAGTGGGCGGCGGAGCGCGGTCTGGAACCGCTGGCGTATCTGACGGCGTACGAGACGGCGGCCGTGGACTTCGTCGCCGGGGACCCCGCCGAGGAGGGTCTGCTGATGGCCCCGGCGCGGGCGGTGCCGCGCATGCTGGAGCGGGCCGGGCTCGGGATGGACGACTTCGACCTCGTCGAGGTGCACGAGGCGTTCGCCTCCCAGGTGCTGGCGACGCTGGCGGCCTGGGAGAAGGCGGGGCTGGCCCCGGTGGACCGGGCCCGCCTGAACGTGGCCGGTTCGTCCCTCGCCACCGGGCATCCCTTCGCCGCGACCGGCGCCCGGATCGTGGCGACGCTGGCCAAGCTGCTGGCGGAGCGCGGCGGTTCGGGGCGCGGGCTGATCTCGGTGTGCGCGGCGGGCGGGCAGGGGGTGACGGCGGTGCTGGAGCGGCCGTGATCCGAGTGCGCCCGGTCATTGGTTCACACATAGCTGACAAAGGCTCACTTTGCGCCAGATGTTGCACAGACCCGGCCCGAGAGGCTCCCTGAACCCTCACAAGCTCGCCACCTGCGCCTCCTAGGATCACCGGGTCCCCACGACCCCTAACCGCCGGTAACCCCACAAGTCGCACTCGCCGGTGAACGTCCGGGTACGCCCGGTGCGTACCTATGCAGCAGAGCGGTATCCAGCTGCGCGCCCCAGGAGCTGCCCATGTCGTCGTCCCTGCCCTATGCCGCTGCCACCGACTACGACGGCGCGCCCGTGCTCGTGGCACCGGAGATACGCCGGCTGGACGGCGAGGTCCGGGAGGTCGCGGTCCCGCCGGTCGTACCGCCGGTGACGCACGGCTCCCTGGCCGACCTGCCGTTCGAGAACGCGGAGGCGGCTCCCGGGGACCGGGTGCTCAGCCGCCGTACGCCGGACGGGGGCTGGTCCGATGTGACGGCGGCCGACTTCGCCGCACAGGTGCTGGCGCTGGCGAAGGGCCTGATATCGGAGGGGCTCGTCCCCGGCGACCGGATCGCCGTCATGGCCCGGACCGTCTACGAGTGGACCCTCCTCGACTTCGCCGCCTGGGCGGCCGGCCTGGTCACGGTCCCCATCTACCCCACGTCCTCCGTCTTCCAGACCCGCTGGATCCTCCAGGACTCCGGTGCGGTGGCCCTGGTGACGGAGACCGTCTCCCAAGCCTCCGCTCTCGGACCGGAGTTGAACCGTCTGCCCGACCTGCGCCACCTGTGGGTCATGGAGAAGGGCCACGTCGACCGCCTGGCGGAGCTCGGCACGCACGTCCCCGACGCCGAAGTCGACGTACGCCGGGGCATGTTGGTCCCCGACACCCTCGCCACCGTCATCTACACCTCCGGCACCACCGGCCGCCCCAAGGGCTGCGCGATCTCGCACGGCAACTTCCTCGCCGAGGTCGACAACGCGATCGAGATCCTCCACCCCGTCTTCAGATCCCGCTCGGACGAGGAACTGGCGACGCTCCTCTTCCTCCCCATGTCCCATGTGTTCGGCCGCATGGTGGCGGTGGCGTGCGTCCGCGCCCGGGTCCGCCTGGGCCACGCGCCGAGCCTGAAGTCGGACGACCTGCTCGGCGACCTGGCCAGCTTCCGCCCGACCTTCCTCCTCGTCATCCCCTACATGCTGGAGAAGGTCTTCAACAACGCGCGCGCCAAGGCGGAGACCGGCGGCCGGGTCTCCGCATTCGACCGCGCGGCCAACGTCGCGATCCGCTACGGCGAGGCGCTGGAGGCGAAGGCGGCGGGCACCGGCGGAGGCCCGAGTACGGCGTTGAAGGCCGCCCGCACCTTCTACGACCCCCTGGTCTACCGCCGCATCCGCAACGCCATGGGCGGCCGGGTCCGCCACATCATCTCCGGCGGCTCACCGCTCGGCCGCAACATCGCCGCGTTCTTCGCCGGGGCGGGCATGGAGATCTACGAGGGCTACGGCCTGACGGAGTCGACGGGCGCGGCGACGGTGACGCCGCCCCTGAAGTCCCGCCTGGGCACGGTGGGTTGGCCCCTTCCCGGCATGAAGGTCCGCATAGCGGCGGACGGCGAGATCCTCCTGTCGGGCGGCCCGGTGTTCCGCGGCTACTGGGACCCGAACGCGGGCGGCGTCACCCCGGCCTCGACGGACGGCTGGTTCGCCACGGGCGACATCGGCAGCCTGGACGACGAGGGCTATCTGACGATCACCGGCAGAAAGAAGGAGCTCCTGATCACGGCGGGCGGCAAGACGGTCGCCCCCGCCCCGCTGGAGAACTGGCTGCGCCAGCACCCCCTGATCTCCCAGTGCATGGTGGTAGGCGACCGCCGCCCCTATGTCGCGGCGTTGATCACCCTCGACATGGAGGGCATCACCCACTGGCGCCAGATGAACGGCAAGCACCCGGTACCCGCCGAACTCCTGGCCGGAGACACCGAGTTGCATGCGATCATGCAGCGCGCGATCGACGAGGCGAACAAACTCGTCTCCCGCCCCGAGTCCATCCGCCGCTTCGAGGTCCTGCCACGCGACTTCACGGAGGCGGAGGGGCATCTGACTCCGTCGATGAAGCTGCGGAGGGAGACGGTGATGAAGGAGTTCGCGCGGGAGATCGAGGGGTTGTACGAGCGCTGAGGG
>JABFXD010001024.1 GCA_013361925.1 Streptomyces sp.
ACCCATCGTCCTCCACGAGGCCGAGGTAGACCGCCATCTTGCGCATCGCGCCGGCCATGCTCTGAGTCCTCCGCTCTGTGGTGGATCTGCTGACGACTGCCAAGTGCCTGCGATCCACGAGGTCGTTACGCCCGCCTTCCGGCGGTAATGACCATATTTTCTGCTGTGGTCCGACTTCTTGGCGACGTTACCCGAGCCTCGCGCGGACTCCGAGTACCGCGGTACCGACGCGTACATGTGTCGCTCCGGCGGCCACGGCCTGTTCGAGATCCGCACTCATCCCTGCCGAGACCATGTTCGCAGCCGGATGGGCTCGGCGCAGGTCGGTCGACAAATCCATCAACCGCTCGAACGCCGCCTGTTGGCGCCCCGCGTACTCCCCGGTGAGCGGTGCGACGGTCATCAGTCCGTCGAGCCGCAGCCCCGGAGCCCGGGCGACGAGGTCGGCCAACTCCTGGATTCCGCCGGGCGCTACGCCACCCCGCTCCCCGCGCTCGCTCGCCTCCGCGTCGAGCGCGACCTGGAGCAGGCACCCGACCTCGCGCTCGGCCCGTACGGCCTCCTTGGAGAGAGCCGTCACCAGCTTCGAACGATCGACGGACTGCACGAGATCCGCGTAACCGACCACGGAACGCACCTTGTTGGTCTGAAGCTGACCGACGAAGTGCCAATTAAGGGACAGATCAGAACATTCGGCGGCCTTGGGAGCCGCGTCCTGGTCCTTGTTCTCGGCGACGTCGCGGACACCGAGTTCCGACAGGATCCGCACATCGCTCGCGGGGTAGGTCTTGGTGACCACGATCAGGGTCACCTCTTCGCGTTTGCGCCCCGCGGCCACGCACGCGGCGGCGATGCGCTCCTCCACCTTCGCCAGGTTCGCGGCGAGTTCGCCCTTACGGTCCGTCATGCTCTCTCAGTCCAACCAGACATATCCCGCGAGTCGCCCCGTGGTGCGATCGCGGCGGTACGAGAAGTGGTCGCCCGATTCCCGGGTGCACACCGGCGACTGCTCCCGGTCGCGCACCCCGAGCCGGTCGAGCTGCGCGTGCACTCCGGCGGTCACGTCGACGGCCGGGGTGCCCCAACTCGTCTCGGCGTACGCCGCGGGCTCGATCGCGGCGACGTCGGCGCGCATCTCCTCCGGCACTTCGTAGCACCGGCCGCAGACGGCGGGTCCGGTGCGGGCGACGATCCGGGCGGGATCGGCGCCGAGTTCGGTCATGGCCCGTACGGCGGCGGGGACGACCCCCGCGATCATGCCGGGCCGGCCCGCGTGGGCCGCGGCGACGACTCGGGCGACCGGGTCGGCCAGCAGGACGGGCGTGCAGTCGGCGGTGAGGACGGCGAGGGCGAGACCGCGTCCGGTGGTGACGATCGCGTCGACCTCCGGTACCGGCCGGTCCCCCCACGGCTCGGAGACCACCGCCACCTCCGCCCCGTGCACCTGGTTCATCCAGACCACCCGCGCCGGGTCGATCCCCAGCGACTTGGCGGCCAGTTCACGATTGGCGCGGACGGCGTCGGCGTCGTCGCCGACCGCCCCGCCGAGATTGAGCTCCTCGTACGGAACGGCGCTCACCCCGCCCCACCGGTCGGTGAAGGCGAAGTGCGCGCCGCTCACGGTGTCGCGCCGTCCTATCACTTCAGGAAGTCCGGCACGTCCAGTTCCTCGGCCGCGCTGTCCGAGTAGGTGCGCGACGGCGGGACCGGCGGGGCGACCGGGAGGTCGGCCACCGGCTCGGGCGCGGGCTCCGGCTCCTCCTTCGGCGTGACACTGCCGAGCGAGCCGAAGGACGGGCGGGACTCGGTCTGCCGTACCGGAGTGGGCTCTTCGCGGCGGGCCGAGGTGGAGGCCGAGCCGAGGACGTTGTCCCGGCGGGCCGGCGGCTGGCCGCCGTCGAAGCCGGCCGCGATGACCGTGACCCGGACCTCGTCGCCGAGGGCGTCGTCGATGACCGCGCCGAAGATGATGTTGGCCTCGGGGTGGGCGGCCTCGCTGACCAGTTGGGCGGCCTCGTTGATCTCGAAGAGGCCGAGGTCGGAGCCACCGGAGATGGAGAGCAGCACGCCTCGGGCGCCGTCGATGGACGCCTCCAGCAGCGGCGAGGAGATCGCCATCTCGGCGGCGGCCACCGCGCGGTCGTCGCCGCGGGCCGAGCCGATGCCCATGAGGGCCGAACCGGCCTCGGACATGACCGACTTGACGTCGGCGAAGTCGAGGTTGATCAGGCCGGGCGTGGTGATGAGGTCGGTGATGCCCTGGACACCGGAGAGCAGGACCTGGTCGGCCGACTTGAAGGCGTCGAGGACCGAGACCTGGCGGTCCGAGATGGACAGCAGCCGGTCGTTGGGGATGACGATGAGGGTGTCGACCTCTTCGCGGAGTTCCGCGATGCCGTCCTCGGCCTGGTTGGCGCGGCGCCGGCCCTCGAAGGTGAACGGGCGGGTGACGACGCCGATGGTGAGGGCGCCGAGGTTGCGCGCGATGTTGGCCACGACGGGCGCGCCGCCGGTGCCGGTGCCGCCGCCCTCGCCGGCCGTCACGAAGACCATGTCGGCCCCCTTGAGGACCTCCTCGATCTCCTCGCGGTGGTCCTCGGCGGCCTTGCGGCCGACGGCCGGGTTGGCGCCGGCGCCGAGTCCGCGGGTGAGTTCACGGCCGACGTCGAGCTTGACGTCGGCGTCGCTCATCAACAGCGCCTGCGCGTCGGTGTTGATGGCGATGAACTCGACGCCCTTGAGACCGACCTCGATCATCCGGTTGATGGCATTGACACCACCGCCGCCGACACCGATGACTTTGATGACTGCGAGGTAGTTCTGCGGTGCTGCCACGTCGAAGGCCTCTCGCCTCGAGTTACGTGTCGTCGTCTCGCGTGGTCATGCGAGACGCGACGGATGCCGAATGGGACGGTCCATAGTGCCGACCCGAACCCTAACGTTGAAGTTTAGGGTTACCAGTGTGTGTGTTCCCTGGAGTCTTCTGAACAGGACACTAAGTCGACAAGTGGCGCACGTTCAACGAACACGCCGAACCTCCCGTTTTTCTTTTCACCCTATGTGATCAGCCGTAGCGGTAGCCAACCAGGGTGCTGGCCTGCGCGGATGTACGTCAACTCCCTGATGACGCAGGGGCGGTGGGAACCGAGACGTCGAAGTACCGCGCATCGGGCGCCGCTTTCAGCAGGGCGGTGAGCGTACGGGCCTTCGCCGCGCCCTTCTCGCCGCTCCCCCACGCGACCGTGCGGCCACCGCTCAACTCCAGCGAGATGTCGTCGTACGAACGCACCTTGACGGTCCGGGTCGTTCGTGCGACGGCGGCCGGAAGGTCGCCCGCGACGCGGACCGCCTCGCGCACCAGCCGGTCCGCGCCGAAGCGGCGCAGGCTCGCTGCGGAGGAACCCGACTCGGAGACCGTCAATTCGAGTGCGGGGATGCCTTTCGGAGCTCGGGAAACCGTGGCAAAACGGACGCCACCGTCGTCCACTTCGACAAACTTTCCGCCCTTTTCGACAATCAGGACCGGAGTGCGCTCGACCACTTTCAGGCCGATTCCGTGCGGCCAGGAGCGAGTCACATCAACCGAGTCAATTCGGGGCAATTTCCGGAGCAACCGTGCCTCGATCGCATCGGTGTCGACGGAAATCAGTGGCGATCCGAGCGGCACGTCGGCCGCCTCGCGCACCTGTGCGGGGGTCAGCACGTCGGTGCCGGAGACCGACACCCGCTCCACGCGCAGCCATTGGGAGCCGTACAGGGCCCAGACTCCTCCGCCGCCGAGGAGCACCAGCGCGACAGCGAGGATGATGATCGTACGAGGCCCGGGCGGCCTCAACCGGCGGGCAGGGTGCGGGGGGGACGACGACTCCTGCTGGCGTTCACCGCGTTCGGCGGTGGTCGGTCCGGCCACGCTCCCTGCCCTTCGGTCATACGGTCCTAGTGGCGTGCACGGTTGGCGGCGATCGCCTCGTACACCATGCCGACGAGCAGGTCGTCGGCGTCCCGGCGGCCGAACTCGGCG
>JABFXD010000834.1 GCA_013361925.1 Streptomyces sp.
CGCGACCGCTACTTCGACACCCTGCGGGCCGTCGCCCTGATCCGTGTCGTCACCTATCACACCTTCGGGTGGGCCTGGTGCGGCATGGTCTTCCCCTCCATGGGGATCATGTTCGGGCTCGCCGGCACGCTGATGGCGAAGTCCCTGGAGCGCCCCGCCCTCAAGGTGGTGAGGAGCCGGCTGCGGCGTCTGCTGCCCCCGTTCTGGTTCTGGGGCGTCTTCGTGGTGCTGGCGATGCTCATCCACGGCTGGATGCCGAGGCACTACACCATCGTCTTCTGGATCGTGCCGTTCGGTGACCCACCGGGCAACAAGTGGGGCGTCCAGGCCTGGGAGATCCTCTGGTACCTGCGCACCTATCTGTGGTTCGTGCTGCTGTCCCCGCTGCTGCTGAAGGTGTTCCGGCTGGCGCGCGTACCGGTGCTGCTGCTCTCGCTCGCCCCGATCCTGGTCCTCAATTTCGTGTGGTCCGGTCCCGAGGGGCGGCTCGGCAACGAGCTCTGGGACTTCTCGACGTACCTCTTCTGCTGGATCCTCGGCTTCGCCCACCGCGACGGGGTGCTGGAGCGGATGAGGCCCGCGGTGGTCGTGGTCCTGTCGCTGGCCGCGATCGGGTACGGCGGCTGGTACGCCTTCACCCACCAGGGCGAGGTCGGGACGTACGACCTCGACGAGATCCCGCTCGCGCAGGCCTTCTGGTCGGCCGGGTACGTGATGCTGCTGATGTGGGCGAAGGCGTACTTCCGGATCGACTTCGCCTGGCTGACCCGGTACCGGCGGCTGGACCGGGTCGTCACCGTCTTCAACGCGCGGGCCGTGACGATCTACCTCTGGCACGAGATCGCGCTGATCCTCGCCGTACCGCTGATCGACCAGTTCTGGAACGTACCCGCGTTCGAGAAGTACCTGCCGCTGGAGAGCCAGTGGTTCATGTTCGGGATCGGCTGGGTGCTCATCGCGGTGTTCGTGCTGGCGTGCGGATGGGTGGAGGACGTGGCGGCGAAGAAGAAGCCGAAGCTTCTGCCGTAGGGACGTACTGCAACAATGGGCCCGTGACCCGCGCTTCCCTGAACAAGCAGCCGCACGAAGTCGCCTCGATGTTCGACGACGTGGCGGAACGGTACGACCTGACCAACGACGTGCTGTCGCTCGGCCAGGACCGGGTGTGGCGCAAGGAGGTCGCGAAGGCGGTCGACGCCCGGCCCGCGCAGAAGATCCTGGACCTGGCGGCCGGTACGGCCACCTCCTCGCTCCCGTTCGCGCGGACCGGCGCGTACGTCGTCCCGTGCGACTTCTCGCTGGGCATGCTCAAGGTCGGCAAGCGGAACCACCCGTGGCTGCCGCTGACGGCGGGCGACGCGACGAGGCTGCCCTTCAAGGACGACACCTTCGACGCCGTCACCATCTCCTTCGGGCTGCGCAACGTGCAGGACTTCGACGCCGGGCTGCGCGAGATGTACCGGGTGACCAAGCCCGGCGGCCGGGTCGTGATCTGCGAGTTCTCCCACCCGACCTGGGCGCCCTTCCGCACGGTCTACACCGAGTACCTGATGCGCGCCCTGCCGCCGGTCGCCCGCGCGGTCTCCTCCAACCCCGAGGCGTACGTCTATCTCGCCGAGTCGATCCGCGCCTGGCCGGACCAGCCCGCGCTGGCCGGGCATCTGCAGAAGGCCGGCTGGTCGAAGGTGGCGTGGCGGAACCTGACGGGCGGGGTCGTGGCCCTGCACCGGGGGTTCAAGCAGAGCTGACGACCACATAGGGGTCGCCGGGCTCGTCCAGCTCGCGCTGGAGGCCGCCCGTGGGGGGCCTCGGGAGGCGCGGCTCGCGCACTCCTCCGCCGCCTTCTCCCTCGCCGAAGTCGAACCACACGTAGATCACGGAGTCCCGGGGCACCTCGGCGTTGGGCTGTGGGTACTGGCGTACGACGTACTCGACCACCGTCCGGTGGAAGTCGGGCCGGTCCGGAGCGTTGACGAAGAGGCCGGTGGCCTCCGCCGTCCTGCGCGCGTCCATGGCCATCAGTCCGACGAGCCGCGGCACGCGCACTTCGGGTGTTTTGGGTGTTATTCGCACAGATGTCACCCCCAGCGGTACGGGAAGGGTAACCGCCCGGGGGTGTCGTCCGGAAGCGTCAGGTCGCTTTCTGTAGCAGACGATTACTCTGTGTGGCCATCTTGCAGGTCGAGCCGGAAGCAGAGCGCGTCCTCGGAGAACCGCGGGTGCGGGAAGGTCTCCGCGAGGTCCATGCCGAGGCGGCGGGCGACCGCTACGGACCGCTCGTTGCCCGGTCTGACCATCGCCACCACGTCCGCCACGCCCGCCGCCCGCAGCCGCGCCAGCGTCTCCTGTGCGGCGGCCGAGGCGTACCCCTTGCCCCAGTACGCGCGCCCGAGCCGCCAGCCGATCTCGATCTCGCCCTTCGGCCCCCACTCGTGCGGCCACGGCTGGCCGCCCGTGAAACCGATGGCCCGCCCCTCCTCGTCGAGCATGGTCCACAGACAGAACCCCAGCTCGGCGTCGTGCCGGCGCTGGCGGGCCGTGAGCTCCTCATAGACGTACAGCTCCGCGGACCGGCCGCCGTGGAACTCCATGACGTCCGGGTCGTCGAAGAGCCGGTGCCAGGCGACGGCGTCCTCGTCGGTGGGGACGCGCAGCCTTACTACGGGGAGAGCTCGGTTCACGGGGCAGCCCTTCAGCCGGGTGATCAATCGTGCTGAATAGACTGCCCATGTCCAGTGCTAGTCGGCACGCAGATTTCGAACTTGGGGAGATCCCGCCGTGACCGCCGTGACCGAGCCCCACTCCGAGCCCTTGTCCGAAAACACCGCTGACGTCATCGTCGTCGGCGCGGGGCCGGCCGGCTCCACGACCGCGTACTACCTCGCCAAGGCCGGTCTCGACGTCCTCCTGCTGGAGAAGACCGCGTTCCCGCGCGAGAAGGTCTGCGGCGACGGACTCACCCCGCGCGCCACCAAGCAGCTCGTCGCCATGGGCATCGACATCTCCGAGGAAGCCGGCTGGCTGCGCAACAAGGGCCTGCGCATCATCGGCGGCGGCGTCCGGCTCCAGCTGGACTGGCCGGATCTCGCCTCCTTCCCGGACTACGGCCTCGTCCGCAAGCGCGACGACTTCGACGAGCAGCTCGCCCGGCAGGCCCAGAAGGCGGGCGCGCGGCTGTACGAGCGCTGCAACGTCGGCGCCCCGATCGTCGACGACCGCACCGGCCACATCACCGGCGTGAACGCCAAGCTCGGCGAGGACAAGCGCGAGGTCACCTTCCACGCGCCGGTCGTCGTCGCCGCCGACGGCAACTCCACCCGGCTGTCCCTGGCGATGGGCCTGCACCGCCGTGAGGACCGCCCGATGGGTGTCGCCGTACGGACGTACTTCGAGTCGCCCCGCCACGAGGACGACTACCTGGAGTCCTGGCTGGAGCTGTGGGACCGCCGCGGGCCGGGCCCGGACCGTCTCCTGCCCGGCTACGGCTGGATCTTCGGCATGGGTGACGGCACGTCCAACGTGGGCCTCGGTGTGCTCAACACCTCCGACTCCTTCAAGGAACTCGACTGGCGCGAGGTGCTGAAGGCGTGGTGCGCCTCGATGCCGGAGGAGTGGGGCTACACGCCGGAGAACATGACCGGCCCGATCCGCGGCGCCGCCCTGCCGATGGCCTTCAACCGCAAACCCCACTACACCAAGGGCCTGTTGCTGGTCGGCGACGCCGGCGGCCTGGTGAACCCCTTCAACGGCGAGGGCATCGCCTACGCCATGGAGTCCGGCCAGATCGCCGCCGACGTCATCGTCCAGGCCCACGCCCGCCCGACGCCCGCGAGCCGCGAACTGGCCCTCCAGCGCTACCCGCAGGTGTTGAAGGACACCTACGGCGGCTACTACAACCTGGGCCGCGCCTTCGTGAAGCTCATCGGCAACCCGAAGGTCATGAAGATCGCGACCCAGCGGGGCCTGACCCACCCCGTGCTCATGAAGTTCACCCTGAAGATGCTCGCCAACCTCACCGA
>JABFXD010000942.1 GCA_013361925.1 Streptomyces sp.
CTGGCCGCGGCCCAGCTGTACGCGGCCCGCTTCGACGCGGGCAGGCTCTCCCGGACGCTCGACCTCACCCTCGTCCCGGCCTGGGCCGCCGGACTGGCCGCCGTGTGCGCCGCCCTCGCCGCGCTCACCGCCCTGGTCGTACGGCTGGCCACCCCGCCCGCTGTCCCGAAGCGGCCCGAACGCCTGCCGGCGGAGGCGCAGCGCACGGCGAACTGACGACCCGTACGCCCGCTCACCGTCATGGTCATGGCGCCTACGCTGGCGCCATGACCACCGCACCAGCCGACCCCACGCCACCGGCCGACGTGCTGCGCGCCGCCTACACGGCCTTCGCGGACGCCGTGCGTCCCCTGGGGGACGAGGAGTCGTGGCGGTCCACCGGGTGCACGGGATGGGCGGTGCGGGATCTGATCCTGCACTGCGTCGCCGACTGCCAGCGCGCCCTGGTCGCCCTCCACACACCGGCCGCCGGCCCGGCCGACCGGGACGCCGTCACCTACTGGCGGGACTGGCGGCCCGACCCCGTCGGCGCGGCCAACGGACGGCGCTGGATCCGGGTGGGCGCCAGCATGTTCCTGGACTTCGGTCAGCTGCGCGAGCTGTACCTGGAGACCGCGGCGGCGACCGTCACGGCCGCCGCCGCGACGGCGCCGGACCGCCTCGTCGCCACCCAGGGCCATGTGCTGACCGCCGGGGACCTCATGACGACCCTGGCCGTCGAGGCCGCGATCCACCACCTCGACCTCGTCGTGGAGCTCCCCGACGCTCCGGGACCGTCACCCGCGGGCCTGGCCGCGGTACGCGCCACCCTCGACGGGCTCCTCGGCCGCCCCGTTCCCCTGGCGTGGAGCGACGAGCACTACGCCCGCGCGGCCACCGGGCGCGTGCCCCTCACGGAAGCCGAACGCCGGTCGCTGGGTGCCGACGCGGAGCGCGTCCCGCTGTTCAGCTGACGCCGTCGCCGTCCTTGGAGGGCTTGCGCTTGAGGCGTTCGAAGGTGCGGGTCAGCTGCTGAAGCGGGGAGGCGGGCTGCTGCTCGGCGGTGGCGGCGGGCGGCTCGGGGACGCCCGCCGCGCGGTAGGCGGCCAGCGCCTCGTTGGCGCGCTCGGCGGCCTCCCGGTACAGATCCCGGGACTTGGTCATGGCGTCGAGCGCGTCCGCGTACATCGCGACGAGCTCACGCTGCCGGGCGAGCTCCTCCTCGACGGTCAGCAGCCCCCATTGCTCGCGCAGGGCGGTCACCGCGCCCTCGGCGTCGCCGGGCAACTGCCTCGGCAGCGCGGCGAACCGGGTCAGGACGTCGATCAGCTCCGTGGGCGGCGTCCCGTCGAGGAAGACGCTGCGGACGGCGAACTCGTCGGCCTCGTGACCGTCGGGCAGCGGGGGCAGGACGACGGCACCGCCGCGCGGCACCTGCACGTCGAGGGCCTTCAGCGCCCAGTTGACGGCCCGCAGCTGATGGGGCGCGGCGCGATGCTCCACCACGCGGTGCTCCAGGCTCGGCGGCAGCAGCCCGGCCAGCGGACGCAGGCCCCGCTCGTCCGGGGTCATGGCCTCGTGGACGACGACATGGACCGCCCAGGACTCGCGCGCACAGCTCTTGAGCAGGCGCCGCATCTCCTGGTCGTCCTCGGGGAGCCGGTTCACGTGCCGCAGGCGCAGACCGACGACCGTGTCGTGGTCCCACTCCGCCTCCGGGCCGAGCGGCCAGAACTTGCCGGCGGGGGAGGGCCAGGCCGGGTTCCACGCCCGTTCCGCCTCCGCGACCAGTACCCACTCCTCGTCGGTGAGGGTCAGCCGGGCCCGCACGGTCACCTCGCCCTCGACCCGCCAGCGGGCCTCGAAGACCCGTTCCTCGGGCAGCTCCTGGAAGTCGTCGACGACGCCTTCCTCCTTGAGCTGCCGCAGATGGGAGGCGCGCAGGACGTCCGCCGCGGCGGAGTCGACATGGCGGCCACGGGCCTGCCACACGGTGGAGGGGGTCGAGGTGGGCGACGGGGCGGTGGAGGAGATCGGCATGAGTCCATCTGGGGGCGGGGGCGCGTGCGTCCCCCAGTATCGTCGTCGGGGGCGGGTGGAGATCGGGCGGGGTCGACAGGTGAGACACGCGCCCGGCGGCACGGATCACCCGGGGTGTGCGGAACGTACGTCGGGTGGGCGTCCTTCACCCGTGTCGCGCGGCGGCCGGGGCCACCACAATGACCTGCACGAACAGGGCCCGCCCACCATCCGCATCGGGGCGGGTCCTGTTCGGAGGCGGGTTGTACGGCGCGCTTCGGCCCCCGCGGGGGAAGGATGGTCCCCATGACCACCATCGCCATCATCGGGGCCGGCCCCGGACTGGGCGCCGCCGTGGCCCATCGCTTCGGCCGCGAGGGTTTCGACGTCGCCCTCGTCGCCCGCACCCCCGAGCGCACCGGAGCCCTCGCCGCCGGCCTGACCGGCCAGGGCATCACCGCCCGCGCCTTCACCGCCGACGTACGCGACCCGAAGACCCTGGCGGCCGCCCTCGACGAGGCGCGGGCGTCACTGGGCCCGATCGAGGTCCTCCAGTACAGCCCGGTCCCGCAGGCGGACTTCATGCGACCCGTCCTGGAGACCACCCACGCCGACCTCACGGGGCCGGTCGAGTTCTCCGTCTACGGCCCCGTCACCGCCGTCCAGCAGGTCCTGCCCGGCATGCGCGAACTCGGCCGCGGCACCATCCTGTTCGTCAACGGCGGCACCGCCGTCGTCCCCCACCCCGACCGCGCCGGTACGTCGATCGCGTTCGCCGCGCAGAGCGCGTACGGCCATCTGCTGCACGACAGCCTCGCGGGCGAGGGCATCCATGTCGCCCAGCTGGTCATTCCCGGCGCGATCGTCCCCGGGCACCGCCGCAAGGACCCGGAGGTGCTGGCGGACACCCTGTGGCAACTCCACCAGGACCGGCACGGGTTCCGGCACTTCGCCGACGACCTGGACTCCTGAGCCCGTCCTCACCGGGTGGCGGTGTGCCGGGTCTCCCGGGCCGAGGCGTCCACCAGGGCCGACAGCAGACCGGGAAAGCGCTCCTGCATCTCCTGTGCGCGCAGCGCGTTCATCTTGGTGGTGCCGACGTAGTACTGCCGGATCAGACCGGCCTCCCGCAACACGTTGAAGTGGTGCGTCAAGGTCGACCGGGACACCGCCACGTCGAACGAACCGCAGCTCAGCTCCGTACCGGCGCCCGCGAGTTGGGAGACGACGGCCCGCCGTACCGGGTCCACCAGGGCCTCCAGCACCTGCTGGAGCGACACCTCCGCCACGGCGGGGTGCTCCACCGTCCGTGGGGCGGTGCGGGGGCGGGCCATGGGGACTCCCTCGGGGCGACTGCGGTGCCGCCATGGTACGGCGGTCGCCCCGAGGGTCCGGCGGTGCTCCGGGTCAGGCGCCGACGTAGTCCGCGAGGTGCTCGCCGGTGAGGGTGGAGCGGGCCGCGACCAGGTCGGCCGGGGTGCCCTCGAAGACCACGCGCCCGCCGTCGTGACCGGCGCCGGGGCCGAGGTCGATGATCCAGTCGGCGTGGGCCATGACCGCCTGGTGGTGCTCGACGACGATGACGGACTTGCCGGCGTCCACCAACCGGTCCAGCAGACCGAGGAGTTGCTCCACGTCGGCGAGGTGCAGACCGGTCGTCGGCTCGTCGAGGACGTAGACGCCGCCCTTGTCGCCCATGTGCGTGGCGAGCTTCAGGCGCTGCCGCTCACCGCCGGACAGCGTCGTCAGCGGCTGGCCGATGGTCAGATAGCCGAGACCGACGTCGACGAGCCGCTCCAGGATCCTGTGCGCGGCCGGCGTGTGCGCCTCGCCGGCGCCGAAGAACTCCTCCGCGTCCGTGACCGACATCCCGAGCACCTCGCTGATGTCCCGGCCGCCGAGCCGGTACTCCAGGACCGACGCGTCGAACCGCTTGCCGTCGCAGTCCTCGCAGGTGGTGGAGACACCGGCCATCATCCCGAGGTCGGTGTAGACGACGCCCGCGCCGTTGCAGGTGGG
>JABFXD010000310.1 GCA_013361925.1 Streptomyces sp.
GACGCTGGTGGAGGGGGAGTTGGGCGGCACGTTCGACATGGTCCCGGCGCCGGAGCGCGGTACCCGGGTCATCCTCGACGTCCCGGTGCGCGCCAACAAG
Organism: Streptomyces sp.; assembly: GCA_013361925.1. Classification (GTDB taxonomy): domain Bacteria; phylum Actinomycetota; class Actinomycetes; order Streptomycetales; family Streptomycetaceae; genus Streptomyces. Next base: position 101 of record JABFXD010000310.1, read on the forward strand.
TAGCGCCGGAGCCGACAGGCGGGATCGAAGTCGGCAACTCAGAGTGAAACAGCCTGTGTTCAGAACAAGGGCACAGCAAGAAGCCCCGGACCAGAATCGGTCCGGGGCTCGAATGCTCGTTGCCAGCTTGTGCTGCGCACCGGGGGTACTGCGCGCTGCGGCTCGGGGGCGGGAGATGCGTACTCGCTGTACGCGCCGCCAAGCTCAGGCGGGGTGGGTGTGTCAGGCAGAAGCCTGACGGGCCCGGTTGCGGGCGGCGCGGCGCTTCATCGCACGACGCTCGTCCTCGCTGAGACCACCCCAGACGCCGGAGTCCTGACCGGACTCGAGCGCCCACTGCAGACACTGATCCATAACGGGGCAGCGACGGCAGACGGCCTTGGCTTCCTCGATCTGCAGCAGCGCAGGACCGGTGTTGCCGATGGGGAAGAAGAGCTCGGGGTCTTCCTCGCGGCAAACGGCGTTGTGACGCCAGTCCATGGCTGCTACCTCTCCTTGGTATTACATGCTGGTTGCTTGTGAATGTGAACGCTTTCACGAATCCCTCAACAAGTGAAGGGCCGACCGCCGAGTCTTCCCCGGCGTGGTCCTGTGATGTGAAGAGGGGTTCCGGTGGTCTGTGGACGCTGGTGTTGCGGGCTGTCCCGACCGCCACGTAGAGACTCGCAAACCTCAGCGGCGGATACAACCCCTTCCGGAAAGTTTTTTTTGATTCCTCGGTGTCGACTAGGTCACAGCCGTACTTCCATGGGGTGGATGCTGGCCTAAACGTTCGAGTGAAAGGACTTCAGCCCTTTCTGCTCACACAATCACACGCAGTGCATGGCGTACGCCTGTGAACGTCACGCTCGTACGCAGCCCGAGGTGGTCGCCGTCCATCTGAAGGGGCAGAGGGACCTTCGAATGCAAGGTGAACTGGTCCAGGTCGTGCAGGGACACCGCATGCTTGCCATGGGGTCCACGCTCGGGGGACGAAGTGAGCAACTGGGTGCCATACCGGGCGACAGCGGTCGTCGTCATACGGCTGAGACCGAGTACGTCGAGGCCTTTATCGAACGACGCCTTAGGCGATGCGTACATCGGGTGATTGCCCAGGAAGGTCCACGGAGACGTGTTCGAGACTATGGAGAGGACCAGATCGGTCACCGGCTCCGCGTCCGGACGCTCCAGGGTGATCGTCCCGTGCCGGCGGTGGGCCTCGCCGAAGAACTGGCGCAATGCCTGGCGGACGTAGAGAGCGTGTGTGGATTTCCTGCCGCGCTCACGCTGCTGCTCCACCCGCCCCACCACACCGGCGTCGAATCCGAGGCCCGCGTTGAAGGTGAACCAGCGGCCCGGGACGGCCTCGTCCTCGGTGCCGGGTGTGCCGGAGGTCAGCCCCAGGCCGACCGTGCGCTCACTGCCCTCGCGCAGGGCGTCGAGCAGGGCGCCCGTCGCCTCCACCGCGTCGTTGGGCAGGCCCAGGGCGCGCGCGAAGACGTTGGTGGAACCGCCGGGGACCACGGCGAGACCGGGCAGGTGCTCGGGGTTCGGGCCGGCGTGCAGCAGGCCGTTGACCACCTCGTTGACCGTGCCGTCGCCGCCCAGGGCCACGACCAGGTCGATGTCCTCGCTCTCCGCCGCCTGCCGGCCGAGGTCGCGCGCATGGCCGCGGTACTCGGTGGTGACCGCCTCGAGTTTCATCTCGCTCGCGAGCGCATGGATCAGGACATCGCGCGTACGTGCGCTTGTGGTGGTTGCCGCCGGATTGACCACGAGAAGTGCACGCATGAGTTGCAGCGTACCTACTGGGGGGTACCGGGCACAGGCCGAGGTAGGGATCACGTAAGACTTCGGTGCGTGAATCTTGCCACGGGCGGGCCGGGCAACCCCGGCGAGCGGCCGTGCGTCACCCCGCCTGGCCGGGGGAGCGGGAGGGGCGACGGATACCCTTCAGGGGTGACCAGAGAGCAGACGCCCGCCCCCGAGGAAACCGCAGGACCGCGCCCGCGGCGCCTGACCTACGCCGCCGCCCTGGCCGCACTGGAGGGGCTCGCGCTCGTCGTCGGCGGGGTCTGGATGCTCGTGGAGGGCTTCACCGGCGACCCCGACGACCGGCAGACCGCCGTCACCGGCGGTATCACGCTCGTCGTCCTCGCGCTGCTGCCGCTGCTCGCCGCGCGCGGTCTGCTCGCGCTGCGCAGCTGGAGCCGGGGGCCCGCCGTCATCACCCAGATCCTGGCCCTGCCGGTGGCCTACAACCTGCTCCAGGCCGACAGCATGGCGATCCCGGCGGGCATCGCGCTCGCGGTGGTCGCGGTGACCGCGCTGGTCCTGCTGGTCAACCCGGCGACGACCCAGGCCCTCGGGATCAAGGGGCCGGGTCGCGCACAGGACGGGGAGCGGTAGTCGGTCGTACGGCGTCACAGGCGCCGGAAAACCCGGACCGGACCGTCACTCCTCCACGAGGAGCTTCTCCCGCAGCTGGGCCAGGGTGCGGGCCAGCAGACGGGAGACGTGCATCTGGGAGATGCCGACCTCCTGCGCGATCTGCGACTGGGTCATGTTGCCGAAGAAGCGCAGCAGCAGGATCCGTTTCTCCCGCGGCGGCAGGTCCTCCAGGAGTGGCTTGAGGGACTCGCGGTACTCGACGCCCTCCAGCGCCTCGTCCTCGGCGCCGAGGGTGTCGGCGACCGCCGGGGACTCGTCGTCGGTGTCGGGGACGTCCAGGGAGAGGGTCGAGTAGGCGTTCGCCGACTCCAGGCCCTCCAGGACCTCCTCCTCCGAGATGGCCAGCTTCTCGGCCAGCTCGTGCACGGTCGGGGAGCGGCCGTGCTGCTGGGAGAGCTCGGCGGTGGCCGTCGTCAGCGCGAGGCGCAGCTCCTGAAGCCTGCGCGGGACGCGGACCGCCCAGCCCTTGTCGCGGAAGTGCCGCTTGATCTCGCCGACGACCGTCGGGGTCGCGTACGTCGAGAACTCGACGCCGCGCTCCGGGTCGAAGCGGTCGACCGACTTGATCAGGCCGATGGTGGCGACCTGGGTGAGGTCGTCCAGCGGCTCGCCGCGGTTGCGGAAGCGGCGCGCGAGGTGCTCGACGAGCGGCAGATGCATCCGGACCAGCCGGTTGCGCAGCTCCGCGTACTCCGGGCTGCCGTCCTGCAGCTTGCGCAGCTCGATGAACAGCGCGCGCGCTCCGCTGCGGTCCTGAGGGTGATGCTGGGTGGCCTGGCCGCTCTGCTCGCCCTGCTGATCGTCTCGCTCGTGCTCGCTCATCGTCCTGCCCGTCGCCCTTCCCCGAGCCGGCGTCTCCGCTCGGACAGGGGAGACCCCGATCCGTCCGTCCAGAGGCGTGCTCCGCACGGCACCTTCCTGATCCCGCTGCCCGTCGTCCAGGAAGCCGGCCCCGGGGGAGCCGTCCTCCGGATGCGGCCGGGCCTGTTCGGGGATGCCGGCGACTCCGGCCGCATCGACAGCGCCGTCGATGGAATCCCCCGTGTGTCGGGACCCGCCTGTGCCCTCGGCCGGCAGCTCCCGTGTGCCGCGCTCTTCGTCACGCACCGGCCCGTCCCCTGTCCTCACGCCGGCCCGGGTCCCGCGCCGCGCTGTTTGTAGAGGCTGATCGAAACGGTTTTGTCCTCGTCCACCGCGGAGGAGACCTTGCCCGCGAGCGCGGACAGCACGGTCCAGGCGAAGGTGTCCCGCGAGGGGGCATGACCGTCCGTGGTCGGCGCCGAGACGGTGACCTCGAGCGAGTCGTCGACGAGGCGGAAGACGCAACTGAGCACCGAGCCGGGCACGGCCTGCTGGAGCAGGATCGCGCAGGCCTCGTCCACCGCGATGCGCAGGTCCTCGATCTCGTCGAGGGTGAAGTCCAAACGGGCCGCGAGGCCGGCAGTCGCCGTACGCAGCACCGACAGGTAGGCACCCGCA
>JABFXD010000186.1 GCA_013361925.1 Streptomyces sp.
GGACGTCGACGCGGTGCTCCCGCCGACGGTGGAACGGCTGCGCGTGGACGTCCCGGAGGACAAGAAGCTCCTCTCCATCTTCACGGATGTCTTCGACTGCTTCTTCCGCTTCCTCGCCGCGAACCTCGCCGCCGAGGGAATCCTGGAAGAGGACGACTTCTGGCGGACGGTCGCGGACATCACCCGCGAGTACCAGGCGTCGGTGCCCGAACTCGTCGACAAGTTCGAGCGGTACGACATGTTCGCCCCGGAGTTCGCCCTCTCCTGCCTCAACCGCCTCCAACTGCGCAACAACCAGCAGATGGTCGACCTGGCGGACCCGGCGGGCGCGCTCCAGCTGGTGGGCAACTTGAGGAACCCGATAGCGGCGTTCTGACCCAGACAGACGGGCGCCTACGAGGTACGGTCCCTCGTAGGCGCCCGTCAGCTTTGACTCCCTAGGGGCGCGGGGCTGTGTCAATTTGCGGCTCCGCCGCGGGGCGCGACCAGCCCCCACCGGCCCGCAGCCAAATCACCACGGCACTTGAGGCGACCGGTAGTAGCTGATCCCCAACGCCTTCCACCGCTCAGCCTGCGCAGCAAGCCGCACCTTGTACCGCTCCCAGTCATGCGACGCAGCCGCCGACCACCCCAGCTCGGCCACCCCCGCCAGCCTCGGAAACGCCATGTACTCGAGGTCGGCGGAGGTCACGATCGTCTCCGTCCACAACGGCGCCTCGACCCCCCGCACAGCCGAATCCGGCACCCCCGCCAGATAGTCACCCGGATCCCAGTCGTACGACCGCCGCACCTCCACCAGCCCGGCCCAGTCCTGGCCCAACGGCGTGTCCGCGGTGTACTTCATGTCGAGGTACACCCGGTCGGCGGGCGACAGGACAACCCCCGTCCCGTTCTGCGCGGCCTTCGCCACCTGCGCCTTCTCCTCCGCACTGGTGTCGTCGAGCCCCCAGTACTGGGCGACGGCCCCCTTCGCCGGCGTCGCCCCGGTGAGCTGATGCCACCCCACCACGGTCTTCCCGTACTTGGCGACGATCGGCTGCACCCGGTCCATGAACTTCACGTAGTCCTCGTGACTCGTGGAGTGCGCCTCGTCCCCGCCGATGTGGAGATACCGCCCCGGCGTGAGCGCGGCCAGCTCCCGGACCACGTCGTCCACGAAGTCGTACGTGCGGTCCTTGCCGACGCACAGCGAGCTGAACCCGACCTCCGTGCCGGTGTAGAGCGGCGGGGCGACCCCGTCACAGTTCAGCTCGGCGTACGAGGCGAGCGCCGCGTTGGTGTGCCCCGGCATGTCGATCTCGGGAACGACCTCCAGATAGCGCGAGGACGCGTACCGGACGATCTCCTTGTAGTCGGCCTTGGTGTAGAAGCCGCCGGGGCCGCCCCCGACCTGCGTGGAACCGCCGTACGTGGTGAGGCGCGGCCAGGAGTCGATCGCGATGCGCCAGCCCTGGTCGTCACTCAGGTGCAGATGCAGCTTGTTGACCTTGTAGAGCGCCAACTGATCGATGTACCGCTTCACTTGGTCCACGGTGAAGAAGTGCCGGGACACGTCGAGCATGGCGCCCCGCCAGCCGTACCGCGGGCTGTCGCTGACCGTTCCGCCCGCGACCAGCCACGGGCCGGACTGCACGGTGTCCTTCTCGACCTTCGCCGGCAGCAACTGCCGCAGGGTCTGCACACCGTGGAAGAGACCGGCGGGCTGCGCGGCGGTGATGGTGACACCCTTGGCCCCGCTGTCGAGCCGATAGCCCTCCGCGCCGAACGGGCCTTTGGCGATCCGCAGTTGAATGTCCCCGCCGCGACCCACGCGCACCGGCAGCCGATAGCCGGTGGACGGTCGCAGCACCCCCGCGAGGTACTCGCCGACCCGGCGCACCTCCCGCGAGTCGTCCACGCCGATACGGGTCTTCGTCGTGATGCGGTACGGCGATCCGCCCGGCGTCACCTTCGTGGGTGCCGGAATCACCTGGTCGAGCGGTGCGGCCCCGGCGGGCGTCGGCGCCGCGCCCACGGTGAGCGAGCCCACCGCCACCAGCAGCAACGCGCCCAGAACTCGGGTCGTACGGGGAGTCGTTCCGCGCTTCCGTCTCACCTGCGCCCCTTTCATGGTCCACCCAGGATTGGTGCAGACCACTCTGCCGGGTAACCGGCCCGGTGCGGAAGTGCACAGCCCCGTCACAGGCGGGGCCACTACGGTCCACACCTTGCCGTGACGGCTCCTTGGGGGGAGACGAAGATGTCCGAGCACACCGCACAGCAAGCCGGTACCGCGCACGCCCCGGCGCCGGGTGTCCCGTTGGAGGACGTGTCGGCGGTGCGCGCCTACGCGGGAGCGTTCTGCGGCAAGCAGCACACCGCCGCCGAACTCGCCGCCGAGGTCCTCGCCCACGCCGCGCGTCGACAAGGACCCACCGGGCGGCTGGAGTTGCTGACCGGCGTACGCCGCACCGCGGACACCTGGGTCCGCGACGAACGGGCGGCGCTGCTGCGCCCGGGGTTCCGGTCCTGGTCCCAGCGCGCGGCCGACACGTTCGGGCCGGTCGACACCCTGCGCCGGGTGGAGCACACCTCACTGCTCCTGGCCGCCTTCGCCACCCTGGCCGACCAGCAGCGCGCCGCGCTGTGGCTGTGCCGGGCCGAACAGGGCGAGACGGCGTTCGCCGCGCAGGTCCTCGGTACCTCGGAGGAGTTCGTCGAGGCGATGGCGGAGTCGGCCCGCGCCCGACTGGCCGACGGGTTCCTGCGGCTGCGCGCCGAGCGCACGGCGGACGCCCGCTGTGTGCACTACGGCACCATGCTCGGCGCGATCGCCCGCGGTACCCACCGCGAGACCCCCGACGACCTCCAGCAGCACCTGGACGGCTGCCGGTTCTGCACCCACGACGTCACCGTCCTGCACACGCTCACCTCGGGGCCACCGGAGGAGTTGCGAACCCTGCTGGTCGACCAGGTGCTGGTGTGGGGCGGCCCTGCCTACCGGGCGGCACAGCAGCCCCAGCCGGAGCCGGCCGCCCCGGCACCCCAGGAGCCCGCCCCGGAGCCCAGGACCACGCCTCCGCCGCTCCCGGAGGCCCCCCGCAGACGCCGCCCCGTCCTCGCCGTGGCCGTCGCGGTCGTCGTCACCGCCGTGGCCACCACGGCCGCCCTGAAGCTGCTCGGCGGCGAGGACGCCACCGCCCAGGCCGCCGACGCCGCCACCGCCCCCGCGGCCTCCGGTCCGGCACCGACGTCCCCGTCTCCCTCCCCGAGCACCGGCACGTCCATCGCCACCCTCGCCCTGGAGAACACCGGCAGCGGGCGCTGTGTCGCCGCCGACGCCGGCACCTCCTTCGACAACGCCCCGAAGACCGCCGCCTGTACGGAGGGCCCGACCCAGCGGTGGAACGTCGTCCCGTCCGGCAGGAACACGTACGCCCTGGAGCACGTCTCCTCGACGTTCTGCCTCGACATCGCGGGCGACCGCGTCACCGGCGACCCCATGCAACTGCGCCCCTGCGCCTACCAGCAGGGCGACGACGCCCCCTACCCCGAGGACCAGGCGTTCCTCCTCAGGGCCCATGCGGACGGCACCTTCACCCTCGTGTGCCAGGACAACCAGGACATCGCCGTCGGCATCCGCGCCGGAGAGGTCCGCATGCTGGCGACGACCGGAAGCGGCAGGGCGATCCGGTTCAAGGCCACCGCGAACCTGACGAAGGCACTCGGCGACTGACCGCCACCCGCGACCCGAATGCCAGACTTGCCCCATGGCGGAAATCATCCAGCGGGACGGTACCTGGGCCTTCGACGGCGACGCCCTGCGCCTGACCCCGGGACGCGACAAGAACGTCAGCCTGTTCCGCACGTCCCTGGGTGAACTCGTCGTCCCGCTCGGTGCGTTGGCGGGGATCTCCTTCGAGCAGGGCCGCAGGGCCGGACGGCTCAGGCTGCGGCTGCGCGACGGCGCCGATCCGCTGCTGCACGCGACCGGCGGCCGCCTCACCGAACCCAACGACCCCTATCAG
>JABFXD010000091.1 GCA_013361925.1 Streptomyces sp.
AGGCCGTGCCCGGGGTCGCGGGCGGCGTTGTAGCCCAGTTGGCCGCCGAAGACGAACGTGGTGGTGTTGCTGACCTTGCCGGATGCCTGGCGGGTGCCGCCGAGGATCATCTCGGTGTCCATGGCCATCGAGCCGGTGAGCATGGTCAGCCCAGACACCGTGGTCGCGTACCGGAACGTCCCCCACAGTTCGGCGGCGGGCCCCTTGCCGAGCAGACCGCTGCCCGCCAGGCCCAGCGGGCCGGAGCTCTGGTCGAAGTTCGCGGTCAGGTACTGGGGAGTGAAGACGCGGGTGATCGCCTCCCGGGTGGGGGCACCCTCCTTGACCAGCTGCCAGGCGCTGCCCGACGCGCCCCGCAGCACCCGGTTCGCCTCCGTCACCAACTGGGGGGACAGGACCAGGTTCACGATCACGAACGGGTGCCGGCGCAGCTCCCGGAACTGGTCGGTGCCGCGCCCGGAGAGCCGTGCCGTGCCCGGGCCGCTGCTCTCGGGCAGCATGAGGTCGCCCTTCGCCAGGGCGAGGGCGCGCTCCGAACTCATCGTCACGGGGGCGGGCTCGTCGGTGAGATACGGGTTGAGCGCCCCGTCCGCGTGCGGGTCGGCTTCGGGGGTGTGCTGGACCGGGACGCTGATCAGCACCTGGCCCGTCACCGGGCCGCCGCCCCGCAGCAGCCCCTGTGCCGTCCGGCCGAACAGGATGTCGGTGGGTTCGTCGAGGACCAGAAGTCCCGGCAGCCCGAGGCCGAGGCCGCGGATCAGACCGCGAGGGCGCCAGTACCCGCTCAGGGTCGCGGTGAGTTCGAGGTCGTAGCGGTACAGGTGGGTGGGCTGGTTGCTCACCGACATCGGCTCGTTGGTGACGGTCGAGCCGAAGCCGGTCTCCGCCTCCCGCTGCCAGCCCTTGCGCGCGCCGAGCGTCAGTCCGAGCGTGTTCCGCGGCAGCCCCGCGTCGTCGACGTTGTTGTCGCGACCCGACAGCGTGCCCTCGAATCCCAGGTCGGCGCCCCGCCTGGCGCTGGTCTGGCCGTCCATCCGCTCCACGCCCTGGGCGCTGAACCGCATGCCCTCGTTGAGGTCCTTGCCCTCGTAGCGGCGTCCGGTCAGCGTGCCGTGCACCCAGACGGTGTAGTAGGTCTGTCCGACGGAACCGGGGTCGGTGAGCCGGATGCTCAGTCCCACCGTGGTCAGCGCCTCCAGTCCGGCGGTGACGCTCTGCTGGGACAGCACACCGAGGATCTGCAGGGTGTTCTGGAGGGCCGCGTGGTACTTCGCGGGGTCCGACCACTGGGGCGGCACGGGCAGGCTCTTGGCCGCGTCGAGGACCCTGCCGGGGTCGCGCCGCATCATGTCGTGGAATCGGGCGCGCCAGCCCTTCGGCAGGTTGAGCTGGTCGAGGGGGACGACCAGGCCCCGGCGCCGGGCGGCGACGGCGTTCACGACGCTGTCCGCGAAGGCGTCGAGCAGGGTGCGGCCCACTCCGTCCGCCGCGTCCGGCAGCACCCGGGAACGGCGGCCGTCGTCGAAGGCGAACTCCTTCACCCGGTGCATGCCCAGCGTCCGCGGCCGGTCGAGCGTCAGATAGGCCGGGGCGAACGGCACGGCGCCGTGCCGCAGGACGAGCGAGGTGCCGTCGTCCCAGCCGGCCAGCCGCCGCGCCTCGGAGCTGGTCATCCGGTCCAGGCTCCAGGTCAGGAACTGGGCGGGCGGCCCGCTGTCGCCGGCCCGACGGACCCGGACCGACTTCACGACCACGTACAGGGCGGTCCTGGGGCCCTTGACCTGTCCCGCCGACTTCAGCGACCCCGCGCCGCCGAGGCCGCCCTGACGGTTGCGGGCGAAGGAGTACTGGGCGTTCGGCCCGAACTGGAGCCGCAGGTCGAACGGGGCCAGGCCCGGCTCGAAGAAGTTGAAGGCGGGTCCGGCCGCGGCCTGGAGCAGCACGCTTCTGCCCTGCGCCCGGCTGCGTTCGCTGCGGACCGTGGAGGTGTTGATGTCCCGCATCTCGGCCTTGTCGGTCTCCCCGAAGAGTACGGCGGTACGGGGAATGACCTCCTCGACGACGAAGACGCCCAAGGGCGACTTGTCCTTGTCGTCGGCGAAGAGCGGCGGGGTGGTGATGCGGCCGCGCGCCATCGTGGCGCTGTGCCGCTGGAAGCTGTCGCCGGAGAAGAAGGTGTCCAGTTCGTCGTAGGCCGTGCTGCCCGGCAGCGCGCCGACGAGCTGGGCGGCCCAGTCCCGGATCACCGCAACCGGCCCGTAGCCCTCCACCCGGACGAAGCGGTACTGGGAGTCGCGGCCGAGGTCGATGGATCTCGGGATACGACCGGGCCTCGCCACCTTGGTCACGCTGTCGGGGAGCCGTACCTGGAGGCCGTTGCGGACACCGAACTCGAAGCGGACCGGCACCACTTGGGCGATCTCAGCGCCGCCGTCGCCGGTGTCCGTGTCGGTGTCCGTGTCCGTGTCCGTGTCCGTGACGATCTGCCCGGTGGCGTCGGTGACCCACATCTCGTAGTGGAGGTCGTCCAGGTAGGTCCGGGAGTCGTCGAGTGTGCGGGTCTCCATCTGGTTCTGGCGCTGGTCCGTCAGCGTGTAGCCGACCTTGTCGATGAAGCCGAACCGGAAGGCGAGGCGGCCGTAGCCCCCGAAAGCCGCCGCGCCGACGGGTCCGAGCGGCCCGCCCAGGCCGTACTGGGAGTTGGCCTGCATGTTCTTGGTGAAACCGAAGACCGCCGCGGCCCGGTGCATGCTGTCGATCTTCGAGGCGTGCCCGATGCCGTCGTCGTACGGCGTCCAGTTCCCGTGATGCCGCGCCCTGATGTGCAGGACCCGCAGTCTGCCGTCCTCGTTGAGATACGGGAACGGACGCCCGCGGTCGGTGAGGGACTTCGGCTTCTCCGCGAGCAACCGCGTGATGTCGGCGGACAGTTGATCCTGATGGCGAGGCCGCGCGCCGGGCCGGCGCCCCAGCTCGTGCCGGATCCTGTCCACCACCTGGGGTATCCCGCGCAGGGCAACCGTGCTGTGGCCGAAGGTGCTGGGACTGTCCAGGAGTTGACGTCGCTCGTCGTCGGTCAGGTCGCCCGGCAGGAGTGCTTCGAGATCATCGACGTACGCGGGCATGGTGCGGTCGGCGTCGAGCTGTGCCGGGGTGCGTCGGCGGGCAGACGGCGCCGGGAGGGCGGTATCGAGCACGGGGGCGTCCCGCTTGACCTGCGCGGGCAGGTCAAGCGGCAGGTGGACGGCCTGGGAACCCTCTCTCTCGGGCATCAGGAACACGCCCTTCGCGTGGTCCGCGACCAGACTGTACGGGGCCGTGTCGGGATCGAGTTCGTCCAGAACGTCACGCAGGGCGTCGATGTTCTCCACGCGGCCGATCCAGCCGCTGTCGCCCCGCAGATACGCCCCCGACGGCAGGTGGACGAAGTCGTCGCCGAAGCCGACCCAGCCCTCCGCGGTCAACTCCACCCCGTCGGGCAGCCTCACCCGGCCCGTGGCACTGACCTCGTACCCAAGGGGCGCGGCGGCCGACGAGCCGGACCGGAGCGACGCCGAGTCGTGAGGGTCGGACGGTTCGCGCAGGGTGACGGGGAACCATGTCTCCTGCGGTGTGTTCTTGCCCTTGCCCTCGGGCACCGGCACGTTCCCCACGGGCACGTCGGCCCGGGCCGTCTCGCCTTCCGGGGCGCGCCGGGGGGCCATCAGGGTCACGGCGCGTCCCACCGGCCAGCGTGACGCCAGCGGGTCTGCTCCGTTGTCCCGGGATCCACCGCGCAGCCCGCCCCGCCGCCCGCCGCCCGAGCCCGCGTTCGGATCGAAGGCCATCGAGGGCAGGAGCAGCGGCGCCTCGGTGGCGGGGGCGCGGGGCGCGGGCGCGGTCCTGGTGTTGCCGGCGGGCGCATTTGGATCGAAGGCGGTCTGCGGCAGCAGGAGCGGTGGGGCGGCGGAAGGGGAGTCCGAGTCGTCGTCGGAGTCCGAGCCCTGGTCCGAGCCGGAATCGGA
>JABFXD010000751.1 GCA_013361925.1 Streptomyces sp.
CCGATGCGGCCCGCCTGGTTGGTCATCATGGCTTCCAGCAGTCGGCGGGCCGTGCGCGCGTTGCCGAAGGAGCGGTCGCGGGGGAGGGCGTCGATATGGGCGCTGAGGGCGTCGAGGGCCTCCGGCGAGCAGTCGTAGCCGTAACCCGAGGCGGAGCGGGCGAGGATGTCGAGCAGTTCCTGGGTGGTGTAGTTCTCGAACTCCACGGTCCGGGAGAAGCGTGAGGCCAGGCCCGGGTTGGAGGCCAGGAAGCGGTCCATCTCGCGGGTGTAGCCGGCCGCGATGACGACGACCTCGTCGCGGTGGTCCTCCATCAGCTTCAGCAGGGTGTCGACCGCCTCCCGGCCGAAGTCGGAGGCGGCGCCCTCGGGTGTGAGGGTGTAGGCCTCGTCGACGAACAGCACGCCTCCCAGGGCGCGTTCGAAGGCCTCCTTGGTGAGCTGGGCGGTGTGGCCGACGTAGCGGCCGACCAGGTCGGCCCGTGCGACCTCGACGAGCTGGCCCTTGGGCAGGACTCCGAGGGAGCGCAGCAGGTCCGCGTAGAGGCGGGCGACCGTGGTCTTTCCGGTGCCGGGCGGGCCCGAGAAGATCAGATGGTGGCTGATCTTGGGGACGGGCAGGCCGGCGGCCTGGCGCTGCTTGGTGGCGGTGAGGAGGTTGACCAGGGCGGTCACCTCGTTCTTCACGGCGGTCAGGCCGACCATGGCGTGCAGTTCGGCGAGGAGTTCCTCGGCACCCGGTCCGCTCTCGCCGGCGGAACCGGCGTCCGCGGCCACGTCCTCGGGCAGCAGCAGACTCAGGTCGCTCTCCGCCGGGTTGGTCATGGCGCCCAGCCTGTGGGCCTGCCGGTCGACCATCTCCTCGAACACCTTGCGCGCCGCGCGTCCGTTGCCGAAGGCGGCGTCGCGCGGCATCCGCTCGTAGAGGCGGCTCAACGCCTCCAGCGTCGCCGGGGCCAGTTCGTAGCGGTGCGCCGCGCACATGTTCTCGGTGATGGTCACCAACTCGTCCACCGAGTAGTTGTCGAACTCGATGGTCCGGGTGAAGCGTGAGGCCAGGCCCGGGTTGGAGGCGAGGAAGGCGTCCATCTCGGAGGTGTAGCCGGCCGCGATGACGACCACGTCGTCGCGGTGGTCCTCCATCAGCTTCAGCAGGGTGTCGACGGCCTCCCGGCCGAAGTCGGCGCCGGATCCCTTGCTGTCGGACAGCAGCGTGTACGCCTCGTCGATGAACAGCACGCCGCCCAGGGCGTCGTTGAACGCCTCGGTGGTCTTGATGGCCGTGCCGCCGATGACCTGGGCGACGAGATCGGCGCGGGAGACCTCCACCAGATGTCCGGAGCGCAGCACGCCGAGGTCCGCCAGGATGCCTCCGTAGAGGCGGGCCACGGTGGTCTTGCCGGTGCCGGGCGGGCCGGAGAAGACCAGGTGGCGGCTCATCGAGGGGACGGGCATGCCGAGCTGGAGGCGTCGCTGGGCGAGCTGGTTGAGGTTCAGCAGGGTGTGCACCTGGTGCTTCACGTCGGCGAGTCCGACGAGTGACTCCAGTTGCTCCAGCGGCCCTTGGGGTTCCTTGGCGTGTTCGCCGCCGCCGGGCCCGGCCGCCGCGACGTCCGGGGGAAGGGTGTCGCCCCAGGCGTCCGGTGCGCCGTTGCCGGCGCTGTTGAGGTCGTGCACGCCGAGCTGTTCGTTGACCCGGGTCTGGCGCAGGCCCGCGCCGCGGTTGTCGCGCACGGTGCAGTCGGTGGTGGTCACCGGCTCGGAACTGTCGACGCGGATGCCGTCGCCGACGTTGCCGGTGAGCCGGCAGCCGGTCAGGGCGGCCCGGCCGCCGTTGGACACCAGCACGCCGTGGGCCCCGCACTCCGTGATCTGGGTGCGCAGCGCGGAGAGTTCGCCCCCGTTGTCCACGGCGAGGCCGGATCCCCCGGCGGACTCGACATGGCAGTCCCGCAGGGCGGCGATGCCCGCCGTGCCGACGGACACGGCGGCGTCGGCCGCCTCGCGCAGCACCGTGTCGCGGATCTCGGGCCGGCCGCCCGAGGCGATCCGCAGCGCGGCGCCCCCTGCCCGGTCGACCTCACAGTGCTCCAGGCGTCCACGCCCGTCCTCGACGACCTCCACGCCGTGTCCGCCCGGCGCGGTGATCCGGGCGCGGCGCAGCAGCGGATTGGCCGCGGTGCGGATCCGGATGCCGGTCCCGGCCGCGTCCGCTATCAGCAGGGAGTCGAACTCCGCCGCCGACTCCTCCTCCAGCAGCACGGCGCAGTCCTTGTCGGCGCAGTCACGCACCGAGGTGCCGGTGAGGGAGGGGGAACTGGAGCCGACGACGCGGATCGCGGGGGCCGCCGCGCTGTCGAACGAGCAGTCCCGGAACGAACCCCGGGAGCGTTCGGTGACGGCGAGCCCGCTGCCCTTGGTACGTGTGGTGCGGCAGTTCAGGACCTCCGGGTCGGCGGCGGAGCCGAGCAGGATGCCGGGGCCGGAGGTGTCCGTGACGGTGACCTGTTCCAGGACCGGGCGGGAGCCGCTGGTGACATAGACGCCGATCGTGGTGTCGTGGACGTCGCTGCGCACGACGCGGGTGGCGCAGCGCCCTTCGAGGGCGATCGCGGGCTTGTCGGTGGCGGAGATGTCGCAGCCCTCCACCAGCCCCTGCGCCGAGCCGTTGGCGAGGACGCCGTTGGCGCGGGCGTCGCGGATCCGGCAGTCCCGCACGGTCGTGTCGGCCTCCTCGCTGATGACGACGCCGGAGGTGCCGAGGTTCTCGAGGAGGGAGTCGGCGACGATGCTGCCGGTGGAGGCGGTGTCCACGACTCCGGCGCCGTCCGGGTTGCTGATCCGGCAGCCGCGGATGGCCAGCGAACCGGACTCCCTGGCCAGCACGGCCGTCCAGCCCGAGCCGATGACGGTACAGCCGTCCATGGCGACCTGGCCGCGTGGGGCGTCGACGACGGGCAGATCCTCGCTGCCGCCCCGTAGCGTCAGGTCGGTGAGCAGGACGGCGTCGGCGACCAGGACGACGGCGGTGCCCCGGCGGGGACAGATCTCGGCGCTGCCCGGCTCGCCGTCGGCGACGATCGTGACCCGGGTCCTCACGGTCAGGTTCTCGTCGTAGCGGCCCGGAGCCACGCGGATCACCGCGCCCGTGCGTGCCTTCGCCAGGGCGTCGCCGATCTTCTGGAAGCTGTCCGATCGGCCTGGGCAGACCCTGAGCAACTGCCGTGACACGCTGTGATCCTCCTTGTGGTGATGCGCCCGCCGGTACCGCTCCGCCCCATCGGGGCGCGGTCGTACGGTGGTGCGCACGCGGTGAACGCTACGGGACGGCGACTGTCAACTTCCAGGACAGCCAGGGGAGATGGCGCAGGACACCGGCGCGGTGCGGGGTGTACGGCATGCCTAGGATGTGCGCCATGCGCGCTGTTCGAATCCACCGTCCGCAGACCGCCGCGGCCGCTTCGGCGGTCGTCGCCGTGCTGCTGGCGGCCGTCGGGGCCGCTCCCGCGGCGGCCGATTCCGTGGAACTTCCCGCCGTACGGACCTCGTTGGGCTCGGACGAGCCCTGTGCGACGGCCTCGACCCAGCGGGTGGAGACGGAGCCGTGGGCGCTGACCTCGCTCGGCGCGCGCCGGGCGCTGACCCTCTCGGAGGGGGCCGGTACGACCGTGGCGGTCGTGGACACCGGTGTGAGCGAGAAGGCGTCCGGACTGTCGGGCCGGGTGACGGCGCTCGGTGACGCGGGCAGCGACTGTGTCGGGCACGGCACCTTCGCGGCGGGGCTGATCGCGGCGGCACCCGACGCGGACCGTGCGACGGGGCCGGCGGGGCTGGCACCCCGGGCCCGGATCCTGGCCGTGCGGGGCACGGACGAGCGGGGTGACGTCACCGCTCAGCTGCTCGCGGACGCGATCCGCCAGGCGGCCGACGAAGGGGCCGAGGTCATCTACGTCGGCCGGGCGCTGGCCGACGGCAAGGCGGTCCTGTCCGCCGCGGTGGCCTACGCGGGCAAGAAGGACGCCCTGGTGGTGGCGCCGCTCGCGCCCGATGCCCTGGCCAAGGACCGGTCCGGGCAGGTGGCGAAGCCCGAGCCCTGGTACTGGCCCGCCGCGGCGCCGGGAGTGCTGGCGGTGACCGACTTCGGGCCCGACGGCAAGCGGCCCGAGAACGCCCCGGTGGTCTCCGGAGCGGACCTGGCGGCGCCGGGTGACGGCGTGGTCGGCATCGGCCCGGCGGGCGAGGGGCACTACATCGGCTCGGGCGCCTCCCTCGCCGCGGCGCATGTCGCGGGGGCGGCGGCCCAGGTCCGGGCGCGCTATCCGGAGCTGTCCGCGGCCGAGGTGTCCCGGCGGCTGACGGAGGCCGCCTACCCGGCCGCCCCGCCCCGCCTCGACCCCTACGCCGCGCTGACCGCCGTGCTGCCGGAGACCTCCGGCACCATGCCGAGCCCCAAGGCTGCCGTGGTCCCGCAGGCCGCCTCGGTCGAGCCCCGCAACCGCGCCCTGGTGGTGGCCGCGGGCAGCGCGGGTCTGGTGGCGCTGGTGGTCGCGGCGGCGCTGGTGATCCCGCGTGGACGGGCGCGCGGCTGGCGTGCGGGGGCGAACTGAGCGTCCCGGCGCCGGCCGCGTGCTGAGCCCCGGCGCGCCGGGACAGCCGTCGAGCGGTGTCGCCTCTGATGCGAACCCGGTGGCCAACGGGGCCGGTTGGTGGCCTGGGCGCCCTTCTGGCTTCGGCCGCGACGGCGTACGCCGCCGGTGCCCGGGTCCCGCGGGCGGGGTGTCCGCCCGCGGGGAGCAGGTGGGTTCACGCATCCGCGTGGACCCCGTCGAGCAGTGCCGTCTGGAGCTGGGTCGACTTGCGGCGGGTCACCCGGGTCGCGCGGCCCGGCGGCAGGTTGCGGCCCTTGAGGCTGCCGATGATGAACCCTTCCGACGGCGGGCAGGAGAGCAGCAGGGTGGGGGAGTTGACCTCCTGGAGGCGGCGCAGCAGGGCTTCGTTCAGGCCGCGTCCCGCGCCCGCCGCCGAGCGGGAGACGATCAGGTGCAGGCCGACCTCCCAGCCGAGGGCGAGGTGGTTGAGCAGGGGGTCGAAGGGGGCGTTCATGGGCCCGGCGCCCAGCAGGTCGTAGTCGTCGACCAGGATGAACAGCCGTGGGCCCTTCCACCAGTCGCACTTGCGCATGCGGGACGGTGTGATCTCCGGGCCCGGCAGACGGGTGGTGACCGCCCGGGCGGCGCCGGAGATCATGTCCTTGAGGGCGTCCATGGAGACCGCGTGGCCCAGGCGGTACTCGTCCGGGATCGCCTCGACCAGTTCGCGGCGGTAGTCGACGACGAGGATGCGTGCCTCGGCGGGGGTGTAGCGGTCCATGACGGCCTTGGCCGCCATCCGCAGCATGTTGGTCTTGCCGCTCTCGGTGTCCCCGACGACGATCATGTGCGGGGTCTCGGTGAAGTCGTGCCAGACGGTGGAGAGTTCCTCCTCCTCCAGACCGATCGGCATGCGGAAGCCGCCTTCGGGGCCGGTCGCCTGCGCGGGGGCCGGCAGGTCGGCGTAGGGCAGCTTGGTCGGCAGCATGCGGACCGGCGGGGCGGGCGGGCCCTGCCAGCTCTCCTTGACCGCCGCCACCAGGTCGGCGACGCCTTCGGTCAGGTCGTCGGCCGACTCGGTGCCGTCGATGCGGGGGAGCGCGGTGAGGTAGTGCAGCTTGGTGTCGCGGGTCAGGCCGCGCCCCGGCAGCCGGGGCACGGTCGCGGCGCGCCGCATGTCGATCTCGGAGTCCATCGGGTCGCCCATCCGCAGCTCCAGATGGGTGGCGGCCTGGTCGCGGATCGAGGACGTCAGTTCCACCCAGCGGGCGGTGGTGACGATCAGGTGGATGCCGTAGTTGAGGCCGCGTGCGGCGATCGCGCCGAAGGTCTGGATGTGCCGGTCGAAGTCCTGGCGGACCGTGGACCAGCCGTCGATGACCAGGAACACGTCACCGTGGCGCTCGTCCGGGAACTCGCCGGCCGCGCGGCGGCGCCGGAAGGTGGCCATGGAGTCGATGCCGTGGTCGAGGAAGAACCGTTCGCGGGCCGCGAGCAGGGAGGTGACCTCGGCGATCGTACGGCTGACGCGCTCGGTCTCCAGACGGGCCGCGACGCCGCTCATGTGGGGTAGTCCGGCCAGCCCCGACAGGGTGCCGCCGCCGAAGTCCAGGCAGTAGAACTGCACTTCGCGGGGGGTGTGGGTGAGGGCGAGCGCGGTGAGGATCGTGCGGACCATGGTGCTCTTGCCGCTCTGCGGACCGCCGGCGACGGCGATGTGCCCGCCCGCCCCCGACAGGTCGAGGGTCAGCAGGTCGCGGAGCTGGTCGAAGGGCCGGTCGACGATGCCGATGGGGATGGTGAGGCGGCCCTGTCCGGTCCGGCCGGCCGCGGTGAGACCCAGCTCGGGATCGGGGGTGAGCGGCGGCAGCACCTGGTCGAGCGTGGTGGGCCGGTCCAGCGGCGGCAGCCACACCTGGTGCGCCGCGGGGCCGGCGTCACGCAGGCGTGCCACGGCGACGGACAGCAGCGTCTCGCCGTTCTCGTCGAGCTCGGGCTCCGGGTCGGGGTCCGGTGCGAGGGGCAGTTGCCGGGGCATGACGTACGTCGTCGTCCACGGCACGGTCTGGCTGGTGACGCGGGCCCGGTGGGCGAGCCCGCGCCGCTCCTGGTAGGGGCCGGAGACGTACGCGGCACGGAAGCGGGTGAGGGCCTCGACGCCGGACTTGAGGAAGCCGCTGCCCGGTGCGGGCGGCAACTGGTAGGCGTCCGGGACGCCCAGGACACCGCGGCTCTCCATCGCGGAGAACGTGCGCAGGCCGATCCGGTAGGAGAGGTGGCTCTCCAGCTGGTGCATCCGGCCCTCGTCGAGGCGCTGCGAGGCGAGCAGCAGATGGACCCCGAGCGAGCGTCCGAGCCGTCCGATCATGACGAAGAGTTCCATGAACTCCCGGTGGGCGGCGAGCAGTTCGCTGAACTCGTCGACGACCACGAAGAGGCTGGGCAGGGGCTCCAGCGGGACGCCGGAGGCACGGGCCTTCTCGTAGTCAAGGGCCGAGGTGTAGTTGCCCGCGGAGCGGAGCAGTTCCTGGCGGCGCATCAGCTCACCGTGCAGGGCGTCCTGCATGCGGGAGACCAGGGCCGCCTCGCCGGCCAGGTTGGTGATCACGGCGGAGGTGTGGGGCAGTTCGTCCAGGCCGAGGAAGGTGGCGCCGCCCTTGAAGTCGACGAGGACGAAGTTGAGGGTCTCGGAGGAGTTGGTGAGGGCGAGGGCGAGGACGAGGGTGCGCAGCAGTTCGCTCTTGCCGGAGCCGGTGGCGCCGATGAGCATGCCGTGGGGGCCGGTGCCGCCCTGCGCGGACTCCTTGATGTCGAGTTCCACGGGCTGTCCGTCGGCGCCGACGGCGACGGGGACCCGCAGGCGCGCGGTGCCGGTGTGCTGCTGCCACAGGGCGGTCGGATCATGCCGGTACAGGTCGGGGATGCCCAGCAGGGTGGTCAGTTCGACGTTGGTGGACAGCGGTTCGGCGGCGTCGGGGCCGGTTCCCATGCCCATGCGGTAGGGCGCGAGGCGCCGCGCCAGGGCGGTCGCGCCCGTGGTGCCGAAGGCGTCGGGGCGGCCGAGCACGGTGGTCTGTTCCTTGCGGTCCCGGTCGGTGCGCACCAGGGCGAAGGAGTCATCGGACACCTCGAAGCGGAGTGTGACCCGTCCCGGCCGCCAGCTGAGGGCGCCGGAGAGGTCGAGCACGACGGTGTTGCGGTAACCAGGGCCGTCGAGCCGGTGGCCGCTCGGGACGGTGCCGCCGTCGATCACGATGACGGTGAAGGGCTCCTCCCGGCCGGGGACGGCGTCCGGGTCGAAGGCGGGCCGCTCCTGGAACTCCGCGCCGATGAGGTCCTCCAGCTCACCCAGGGCGGAGACGGTCATGCGGACCGGACCGGCGCCGTCGCTGTCGTGCGGATGCAGGGCGTGCGGGAGCCACTTGGTCCACTCCCAGTCCGCGCGCCGCTCGTCCGCGACGCAGAAGGCCAGCCACAGGTCGTCCGGCGAGTGGAAGGTGACCAGTTGGGCCAGGAGGGCGCGGGTGAGGGCACGTATCCGCTCCTCCTCGCCGCGGAACAGCACCCGGGCCCAGGCCCGCAGGTAGATGGCGATCGGCTGGTCCGGCACGGTCGCGTAGGCGCGGATGAAGCTGCGCAGCGCGTGGGCGCTGAGCGGTTCCAGGTCCTCGACGGGACTGGTGGAGACAGGTGTGAGTTTCAGGCCAAGTTTCTGGTCACCGACGGCGACGCGGATCTCGCCGAAGTCCTCGTCGCGGGGCCGGCGTTCCCACAGCCGGGTGGTGCCCACCATCGACGGCAGAGCCGCGGGCTCCGGGTGGCGCCAGGACAGCGCGCGCTGCTGGTCGGCCACGGCACCGCGCACTTTGCGCCGAATCTGGCCGAGGTAACGCAGATAGTCGCGCCGTTCGCCCTTGAGGCGCTGCTTGCGTTCGCTGCTGCGCCGCATCGCCTGCCCGACGATCATCGCGGCGGCGGCCACCACCATCACGCCCAGGGCCAGGTAGATGAACCCGCCGCTGCCCCGGGTGGCGCCCGGCCGCATGAACATGAACATCATCGAGACGGACATCAGGGCCATGGGGAGGTAGGTCCAGATGGCGGAGGAGTCCGGCACCACCTCGGGCAGGGGCGGTGGTTCCTGGAGGCTGAGTTCCCCGTCGGGCATCTCAGGGCCTCGGCGCCGGGCCGGGCGGCGGAACAGGACCACACTCAAGAGCCGTCTCCTTGTGGGACATGGGACATGGGACAGGGGAGGAGGGTGGGGCAGGACGCAACCACCGGTCGGCTGATATTACGATCGTCGGGAGGGCGGCGAACTACCGTCCCTTCCGGGCGACTTGACTGCGCCTGGGGCATTAACCCGATGTTCAGCGGTACGCCGTCCGGTGTTTCCGTGCCCTGTCAGCACCATCTTCGGAGAGGCGTGAGTCAGCCCGATGACTGACACTCAGGTGGCCGAGCTGTGCCGTCTGACGGTCCGTGCCCCGGCCAGGACCGTCGACCTCGCCGTGCCCGCCGACGTCCCCGTCGCCGACCTGCTGCCCGCGGTCCTCGGCTATGCGGGCGACGACCTCGAGGAGGCCGGACTCGACCACGGGGGCTGGGTGCTCCAACGCCTCGGCGGCGAGCCGCTGGACGAGGAACGCACCCTGGACGCCTACGGAATGCGCGACGGCGAGACCCTCTTCCTGAGGCCTCGCACCGAGGCGCTGCCCGAGGTGCATCTGGACGACCTGGTGGACGGCATCGCCACCACCATGCGCCAACACCCCTACGGCTGGAGCCCGAAGGCGGGCCGTCGGCTGCTGCTCGGGATCGTCGTGGCGGTGCTCGGCGGCGGGCTGCTGCTGGCCGCCCTGCCCGGTGGCTCGGCGCTACCCCGGGCTGTGTTCGCCTCCGTCGCCGGGCTGTTGCTGCTCGCCGGCGCGGGTGCCGCGAGCCGGGCGGTGGGGGACGCCGGGGCCGGAGCCGTCCTCGGCTTCATGGTCGCGCCGTACCTGGCGCTGGCGGGATGGCTGCTGCCGGGCGGCGAACTGAGCGGCAGGCACGCCTACGAGGCTCTGGGCGCACGGCTGTTGTCGGCGAGCGCGGCCGCGACCGGCGGCGCGGTCCTGACGCTCGCGGTCGTGGCGGCGTTCGCCGCGCTGTTCCTCGGGCTCGCCGTGATCGCGGTGTTCGGCGCGGTGGCCGCGGCCCTGATGCTGGCCGCCGATCTGCCGCCCGCGCACGTCGCGGGGATCCTCGCCGTCGTGGCGGTGGCGCTCGGCGCCTTCGTACCCTCGCTGTCGTTCCGCATGTCCGGCATGCGGATGCCCCCGCTGCCCACCAACGCCCAGCAGTTGCAGGAGGGCATCGACCCCCATCCGGCGTCGGCGGTCGCCGAACGGGCCGTCCTCGCCGACGGCTGGATGACCTCCCTGTACGCGGCGGTCGGGACGGTCGCCGCGGCCTGTGTCGCGGTCCTCGCCCGGGACGGCGGGCTCGCCGCGGCGATCACCACGGCGGTGCTGTCCCTGCTGCTGGTGCTGCACGCGCGCGGGCTGGGCAACGTCTGGCAGCGGCTGTCCCTGGCGGTCCCGGGCGTGGCCGGCCTGCTCCTGCTGGTCCTCGCCGACGCACCGGACCTCGCGCCCGGGACCCGGCTGGGCGTGGCCACGGGGCTGCTGGCGGTCGCGGCGGCCCTGGCCATCGCCTCCTGGACCGTGCCCGGCCGCCGCCTCGTGCCCTACTGGGGCCGGGCGGCGGAGCTGCTGCACTCCGCCCTGGCCATCAGCCTGCTGCCGCTCGCCCTGTGGGTGCTCGGCGTCTACGGCGCGCTGCGCTCCCTCAACGGCTGAGCGTGCCGCCGAGGACCGGATCGAGGCCGCTCGACGGCCGAACCCACGCTGAACCGAAAGGCACCCAACGCCGCCATGCAGTCCCGACGTGATCAGGTCCAGGCGCACATGTTCGTCATGGGGCGGCTCACCTCCAGCATGCTGCGCGCGGATCCGGACGCACCCGAGAGCCCGCAGGGACGGACCAACCGCGGAGTGGTCATCGGTGTGGTGATCGCCGTGCTGCTCTCCGCCGGGGCGTTCGTGCTCGGCATGCTCAAGCCGGGAGCCAAGGACTCCTGGCAGGAGCCGGGCACGCTCGTGGTCAACAAGGCGACCGGGTCGCGCTATCTGTATCTGGACGGCCGGCTGCGGCCGGTGCGCAACTACGCCTCGGCGCGGCTGCTGGCGGGCGCCGACATGACGGTCGCGACGGTCGGGGCCGGCTCCCTGAGCGGTACGCCCCACGGGGCGCCCGTCGGGATCACCGGCGCCCCCGACGCGCTTCCGGGCAGTGGTGAGCTGGACGACGGCCCCTGGCAGGTGTGTTCGGGCAGCGTCGCCGGTTCCACCGGCACCACGCTCGCCGTCGGCGTGCCGGCCGACGCCGCGGGCCTGCCCACCACGCAGGCGCTGCTGGTGACCGGGCCCGACAAGGCCGACTATCTGGTGTGGAGGGGCAGCAAGCTGCGGCTGGACCGGGACGCCGACGCCCGCGAGGCCCTGGGATACGGCTCCACACCGCGCGTCGCCGTGTCGGCGGCCTTCTTGAACTCCGTGCCGTCCGGCCCCGATCTGACGCCGGCGGAGGTGCCGGGCCTGGGTGCGAAGGGCCCCGCGCTCGGCGGCCGGAGCACCCGGATCGGCGAGGTCTTCCGCGTCACCGTGCCCGGCTCCGCGGAGCGCTACTACCTGTTGCGCCGCGAGGGCCTGGTCCCCCTGACCGCCACCGGCGCGGCACTGCTGCTCGGCGCCCCGGACGTCCGCGAGAAGGTCTACGAAGGGCGCGCGGCGCAGCTTGAGACGCTGGGCGCGGACGCGCTGAGCGGCCGTCTGGCGCCCGGGGCCGACACCTCGGCACAGGACACCGACCGGCCCGCCGCACCGCCGCAGATCGTCGGAGTCGAGGACGGCACGACCGCCTGCGTCCGGGTGCAGCCGGGCGGGAAGGGCCCGCGCATCAGCGTCGCCCTGGTGGCCGCCGCCGACCTCGGTCCGGCGGCGCAGGCCCCGCCGGAGGGGCTGACCCCGGCCTGTGTGCCGGTCGGCAGGATCACCGTGGCGGCGGGCGGCGGGGACCTGGTGCGGGTGCTCGGCGCGAGCGGCAGCGAGGTCGGCGGCACGCTCTACCTGGTGACGGACACCGGGATGAAGTACCGGGTGGGCTCGGCGCAGGCGCTGACGGCGCTCGGCTACGCGGAGGGCCAGGCCCGCGGGCTTCCCGCACCGCTGCTCGCGATGCTGCCGACCGGGCCCGATCTGACCCCCGAGGCGGCGGCGCTGGGGACGAGCACCACGACGGCACCGCGCTGCGGAACCGGTGGGGCAGGCGCTGCCGCGGACGGCCCGACGGCCGGAGCGCCCGCGGCTGAGCCACGTGGCACCGGCGCCGCGCGAACGGCCGGTGGACCGGACGGGGCGGAAGCGGACGGGGGATGAACTCTTGGCGTCATCCCCTCGCCCGGGTTGGCCAGACGGCCGCGAGGTGAGGTAGACCAAAAATCATTCAACTCACCATCATCTAAGCTCACTTACTCACCCTGAACCTCAGGAGGCGCGGCCCCCATGACAACGCCCACCGGTAAGCAGCAGTCAGAGGAACAAGCGACACGGAACGGCGTCACCGCGCTGGAGCAGGCCTTCGCCGGCGTGCAGCGGTGCCGTCAGGACGTCGACAACATGAAGAACACCCTGTCGTCCGGGTACGCCGGCAGCGACGGCGGCGCGTTCCATCAGCTGCTGGAACGCTGGGACCAGCAGGCGGAGATCATTTCGGTCAACCTGAACAGCATGATCGACACGCTCAACGAGACGCTCCGCGCGAAGGGCCTTCAGCAGGGCTCGGCGGTCCAGTCGATCCAGCAGGCCTACGACCGCTCCGAGGCGATCTTCAACGAGCTGGCGGGCTGACACCCCCTCCGGCCCCTCTGCCCAGAAGCCCGACAAGCCCGCCAAGAGACGAGGACAGCCATGCCCGACTTCACCGACGGACTCATCTACGTCGACTACTCCCACATGGAGAACGCCGCCGACGACATGGTCCAGCAGACCAAGGCGATCGACAGCATCCTCACCAACCTGGAGGCGGAGCTCCAGGAGCTCCGCAACACCTGGGAAGGTGAGGACCGCTCCGTCTACACCGAGAAGCAGGCCGCCTGGGACAACGCTGTCGAGACGATGAAGCGGATCCTCGCCGAGAACTCGGCCCTGCTCACCGATGTCTCCGGGTCCTACAAGTACAGCGAGAACTCCCTGACGCAGCTCTGGCAGAGCGTCCGCATCGGCGGCTGACCGCCCTCACTTCCCCCGCGGCCCCATGACCCCGGGGCGGTAACCGACAGGCGCAGCATCCCAAGGAGTACGGCATGGCGGAGACCGCCCCCACGGTCAATCTGAACAAGGCCTGGCTGCAGAACTTCCTCGACAACGACGTGATCCCGTTCGCGGACGAACTGCGCAAGATGGGCCTGGAAGGCACGGCGCCGGGAGACACCACCCTCGCGGTGCCGGCCCTCGTCGATCTGGAGGAGGGGGGAGGCAGCCGGGCGGGCTTCCTCACCGGCCAGGACAAGAACCCGATCGCGATCGGTCTGATGGCCGGTGACAACAGCTGGACCAACGGGCAGTACGTGGTGAAGGCGTTGAACGCCTTCATCGGCGAGGTGACCGCGATCCTCAAGCAGCAGGGTGAGCTCTTCGAGGAGATCCAGGACGGCCTGGAGGACACCATCGAGAAGCTCTTCAAGGCCCGTGACGTGAACCTCGACAAGATCAAGGGCGAGGACTTCCTCGACTTCTTCGAGGACGTGGACAGCATCCTGTCGGAAGGGTCCGGTTCGGGAGACGGCGACGAGAACGACTGATCTCCGAAACCGCCACCGCTCACCGCCCCGCCGCCGGTCCGACCACCGGCCCACCTGATGGAAAAGGCCCTTCGTCATGGCTCTCGACCCCAGCAAGATCACTGGTGATCTCAGTGCGACGAACGACCACTGGCACGAAGCCATCAAGCTGTTCACCGGATACGTCGCACCGGCGCGGGACACCCTCTTCGACACCCTGGTCGGCAACGAGGGCATCCCCCTGATGAAGGTCGAGATATCCGACGTCTCCCAGGTGGACTACGTCGACACCGAGGATCTCAACTGGCTCTACGAGAACGCCGGTTACCGGATCCAGAACACCGACTTCGTCATCCCCTTCTACCGCACGAGCGGGAACGGCGGAGCCGGGTCGGACGTGACGATGCACAAGGCGCGCATCACCCTCCTCGGCCAGAAGAGCGGGGACGACCCGCCGTCCGGCGGCTATGTCGAGGGCGGCACCTTCAGCAGCCAGTACGACAACCACCTGGGCATGGGCAAGCCCACCTGGGACACCCGGCCGCTGGCCCAGTACAGCTACGGCACCGGGCTCGCCCTCGAAGCGCTGCTCAACAAGCCCGAGGGCACCCATGGCTTCTCGTGGAACGAGGTCTCCGTCGACGAGGCGGCGTCCGTCACCCTGAACAACTTCGACGTGGTGGCCGGGGCGTTCGACCGGGCCGCCAAGTTCTTCGTCGACCAGCAGAAGAAGATCGAGGAGTGGCAGACCCGGGTCGGTCTGGAGAAGAACGACGCCTGGCGCGGCACGGCCGCCGGTGTCTTCTGGGACCTCGTCAAGAAGCTCAACAAGCAGTACAGCGACTACGCCGACGACATGAGTCCCAACGGCAGCTACTTCTCCAAGCAGGGCAACGAGATCCGCGACGCCAAGAAGGCGCTGCGCTCAGCCGCCTGGGACCTGCACACCAGCTGGGCCACCTGGGAGTACAAGGACGGCAACCCGCTCAGCTGGCTGCACGCCCTGCTGTCCCGCATCACGAAGTACGTGTGGGACCACAACATCACGAAGATCACCTACGAGATCGTCCCCAGCTACTCGGAGGCCCCCTCGACGGTCAACTACGTCGCGGAGGCAGGGTTCGACAACAACGCCAAGGACCCCGGCGACGCGAACACCCCCGCCCGCGAGTTCGGTGACCTGAAGGACCTCGCCACCTGGGCGAAGATCGGCAACCAGGCGCTCCTCGACTGGCAGAAGTCCGTCGTCGACCAGCTCGACAAGGCCGCCGTCGCCGCCCTGAAGGACGTCAAGGACGCCTGGAGCAAGTCCACTTTCGACCTCGGCGACATCAAGTCCCGTGGCGGCAGCTCCCTGGAGGAGGGCCTTTCCAAGGACGAGGCCGAGGTCAAGGAGGAGGAGGCGGAGAAGAAGGCGGCCGAAGCCGCCGCTCAGCAGGCCGCCTACATGCAGTGGATGAAGGACCAGGCGGCCAAGGCCGAGGCGGAGGCCGCGAAGGCCAAGGCCGAGCAGGAGGCCAAGGAGAAGGCGGCGGAGGAGAAGGCCGCCAAGGAGAAGGCCGAACAGGAGGCCAAGGAGGCCGCCGCCAAGGCCGAGCAGGAGGCCAAGGAGAAGGAGGCCGAGGCCAAGGCGGAGCAGAAGGAGAAGGAGCAGGAGGCCAAGCAGGCCGAGGCGGAGAGAAAGGCCGAGGAGAAGGAGGCCGCCGCCAAGGCGGAACAGGAGGCCAAGGAGAAGGAGGCCGAGGCCAAGGCGGAGCAGAAGGAGAAGGAACAGGAGGCCAAGCAGGCCGAGGCGGAAGCCAAGCAGGAACAGAAGGAGAAGGAGGCCGAAGCCAAGGCCGCCGAGGCGCAGGCGCGTCAGGAACAGCTCCAGATCGCCCAGATGAACCAGTCCAAGGCCGAACAGGAGCGCCAGCGCAAGGAACAGGAGCAGAAGGAAGCCGAAGCCGAGGCGAAGGCCGAACAGAAGGAGAAGGAAGCCGAGGCCAAGCAGGCGGAGCAGGAAGCCAAGCAGGCAGAGGCGGAGAAGAAGGCCGAGGCCAAGCAGGCCCAGGCCGAGGCCGAGCAGGAGGCCAAGGAGAAGGAGGCCGAGGCCAAGGCGGAGCAGAAGGAGAAGGAGCAGGAGGCCAAGCAGGCCGAGGCGGAGCAGAAGGCCGAGGAGAAGCAGGCCGAGCAGGAGGCCAAGCAGGAGCAGCTCCAGGCCGAGCAGGAGAAGAAGCAGGCCCAGGCCGAGGCC
>JABFXD010000071.1 GCA_013361925.1 Streptomyces sp.
CTACGCGGGCCGCCCGACCTGCGCGTACTGCCCCGCCAACCCGTCCAGCAGCGCGGCGAGCCCGGTCTCGAAGGCCCGCTCGTCGATCTTCTCCTGCTGCTCGGCGAGAAGGTGGGCCTGGCCGAGGTGCGGATAGTCGGCGGGGTCGTACGCGCTCTGGTCGTCCACGAAACCCCCGGCGAAGGAGCCGAGCGCGGAGCCCATGATGAAGTACCGCATCAGCGCGCCGATGGACGTGGCCTGCGCGGGCGGCCAGCCGGCGTCGACCATCGCGCCGTACACCGCGTCCGCGACCCGCAGTCCGGCGGGCCGTCGGCCGGGCCCCTGGGCGAGGACGGGAACGATGTGCGGATGGTCCCGCATCGCGGACCGGTAGGAGACGGCCCAGTCGTGCAGCGCGGTCCGCCAGTCGCGGCCGTCCTCGAACATCGACAGGTCGACCTGGGCGCTGACCGAGTCGGCCACGGCCTCCAGGATCTCGTCCTTCGTGCGGAAGTGGTTGTACAGCGAGGGCCCGCTGACCCCCAGCTCGGCGGCGAGCCGCCGGGTGGAGACGGCCGCGAGGCCCTCCGCGTCCACGAGGGCCCGTGCCGTCTCGACGATCCGGTCGGTGCTGAGGAGGGGCTTGCGCGGTCGGGCCATGGCGCACATAGTAGGGCTGCACAAAGAAACTAGCAGTGCTAATTTAAATGTACTCCTTTCATGCGCCTTTCAAGTGGGGTGATCTCGTGGTGAACCTGGGACTCAGCGAGGAGCAGGAGGCCGTACGGCGGCTCGCCCGCGACTTCGTGGAGCGCGAGATCGCCCCGCACGTCATCGCCTGGGACCGCGCCGAGGAGGTCGACCGGGGCATCGTGAAGAAGCTCGGCGAGGTCGGGTTCCTGGGCCTGACGATCGACGAGGAGTACGGCGGCTCGGGCGGCGATCATCTGGCGTACTGCCTGGTCACCGAGGAACTCGGCCGCGGTGACTCCTCCGTGCGCGGGATCGTCTCCGTCTCGCTCGGCCTGGTCGCCAAGACCATCGCCGCCCGGGGGAGCGAGGAGCAGAGGCGGCAGTGGCTGCCGGGGCTGACCTCGGGGGAGTACGTCGGGTGCTTCGGCCTCACCGAACCCGGTACCGGCTCCGACGCCGGGAACCTCGTCACCCGCGCGGTGCGCGAGGGCGACGACTACGTCATCAACGGCACCAAGATGTTCATCACCAACGGCACCTGGGCCGACGTCGTGCTGCTGTTCGCCCGCTCGACCGACGCCCCCGGCCACAAGGGCGTCTCCGCCTTCCTCGTCCCGACCGACACCCCCGGCCTGAGCCGCCGCACCATCCACGGCAAGCTCGGCCTGCGCGGCCAGGCCACCGCCGAGCTGGTCCTGGAGGACGTGCGCGTCCCCGCCTCCGCGCTGCTGGGCGAGGAGGGCAAGGGGTTCTCGGTCGCCATGTCGGCGCTCGCCAAGGGGCGGATGTCGGTCGCGGCGGGCTGTGTCGGCATCGCGCAGGCGGCCCTGGACGCGGCCGTGCGGTACGCCGGTGAGCGGGAGCAGTTCGGCAAGCCGATCGCGAGCCACCAACTGGTCCAGGAGCTGATCAGCGACATCGCCGTGGACGTCGACGCGGCCCGGTTGCTGACCTGGCGGGTCGCCGACCTCATCGACCGCGGCCTGCCCTTCGCCACCGAGTCGTCCAAGGCCAAGCTCTTCGCCTCGGAGGCCGCGGTCCGGGCCGCCAACAACGCCCTCCAGGTCTTCGGCGGCTACGGCTACATCGACGAGTACCCGGCGGGCAAGCTGCTGCGCGACGCCCGCGTGATGACCCTCTACGAGGGCACCAGCCAGATCCAGAAGCTGGTCATCGGGCGGGCGCTGACCGGGGTTTCGGCCTTCTGAGGCGTTCTGAGTACCTGGGCGTGAGGGTCTGAGTACCTCGGCGGATGTGGCGCGTGCCGCGTCCGCCGAAGCTGGTCCCCATGAGCGACACACCGGTCAAGCAGCAGAGCACGGCGGCCTTCTACGGCCAGGCCGTCGCGTCCTTCGCCGTCGCCATGGCGGCGACCGCCATCGGCATCGTCCGACTGGACGCCAACGCCTGGGTGCGGGGCTTCCTCGCCATCGCCGTCCTGTATCTCGTCACCTCCGCCTTCACCCTCGCCAAGGTCATCCGGGACCGCCAGGAGGCCGGGCAGATCGTCAGCCGCGTCGACCAGGCCCGCCTGGAGAAGCTCCTCGCCGAGCACGACCCGTTCGAGAAGCTCTGAGCCGTGTTGCTGGACTGCGCCGACCTGATCCGTCGGACCGGCACTAAGCGCTCGCTCACCTGGGGCGGTATGGTGGTGCCTCTGTACGTGGAGAGGGGCGAGCAAGCGATGAGTACGGCGGAGGACACGGCCGGCGGCGAGACGTCGGCGTGGGGCGAGGTCACGCCCGACGCGGCACGGCGCCTGCTGATCGCGGCGGTGGAGGCCTTCGCCGAGCGCGGCTACCACGCCACGACGACGCGGGACATCGCGGGCCGCGCGGGCATGAGCCCCGCCGCGCTCTACATCCACTACAAGACCAAGGAGGAGCTCCTCCACCGCATCAGCCGGATCGGCCACGCGAAGGCCCTGGAGATCCTGCGGACCGCGGCCCGCCGCGAGGGCACCGCCACCGAGCGGCTCGCCGACGCGGTGGGCTCCTTCGTCCGCTGGCACGCCGGCGGCCGTACGACGGCCCGGGTCGTCCAGTACGAGCTGGACTCCCTCGGCCCCGACGCCCGCGCCGAGATCCTCGACCTGCGCCGGCAGTGCGACGCCGAGGTGCGGGCGATCATCGAGGACGGGGTCGCCTCCGGCGAGTTCGACGTCCTGGACGTCAAGGGCACCACCCTCGCCGTGATGTCCCTCTGCATCGACGTGGCCCGCTGGTTCAACGTCGACGGCCCCTGGACGCCCGACGAGGTCGGCGCGCTCGACGCCGACCTCGTGCTGCGGATGGTGGGAGCCAAGTAGCTCGCGGGGGCGGCGGCCCTCAGAGGTAGTAGCGCGACACCGACTCGGCGACGCACACCGGCTTGTCGCCGCCCTCGCGCTCGACACTGAAGGCGACGGTCACCTGGACGCCGCCCGGCACATCGTCGACCCCGGTGATCACCGCGGTGGCCCGCAGGCGCGAGCCGACCGGGACGGGCGCGGGGAAACGCACCTTGTTGGTGCCGTAGTTGACGCCCATCTTCACGCCCTCGACCTTGATCAGCTGCGGCCCGAAGAGCGGGAGCAGGGAGAGGGTCAGGTACCCGTGCGCGATGGTCGTGCCGAACGGCCCGGTGGCGGCCTTCTCCGGATCGATGTGGATCCACTGGTGGTCGCCGGTGGCGTCGGCGAACAGGTCGATCCGCTTCTGGTCGACCTCCAGCCAGTCGGTGTACCCCAGCTGCTCGCCCACCGCCGCCTTCAGGTCGTCGGCGCCCGTGAAGATCCTCGGCTCTGCCATGTCCCGCCTCCTCGTTCCGGACTCACTCTAAGCGACTGCTTAGCATGGTCGGCCTCGGGGGCCGTGTCAACGGAAGTCTGGGTAGGGTTCGAGGGGTGCCCCAGATTCCCGAGAAGATCCACGAGCTCACGGTCGGCCAGCTCGCCGCGCGCAGCGGTGCCGCCGTCTCCGCCCTGCACTTCTACGAGGCCAAGGGTCTGATCAGCAGCCGCCGCACCACGGGCAACCAGCGCCGCTACGCCCGCGACGCCCTGCGCCGGGTCGCCTTCGTGCGGGCCGCGCAGCGGGTGGGCATTCCGCTGGCGACGATTCGCGAGGCGCTGGCCGAGCTGCCGGAGGAGCGGACGCCGACGCGGGAGGACTGGGCGCGGTTGTCGGAGGCGTGGCGGTCCGAACTCGACGAGCGGATCAAGCAGTTGAACCGGTTGCGGGATCACCTCACGGACTGCATCGGGTGCGGGTGTCTGTCGTTGGAGTCGTGTGTCCTGTCCAACCCGGATGACGTGTTCGGGGAGCGGCAGGGGGCGGGGTCGCG
>JABFXD010000667.1 GCA_013361925.1 Streptomyces sp.
CGTCGAGGGACGTGTCGGTCAGATGGGCGGTCGTGTCGACCAGGAGCACCGGCGCGTCCGAGGAGGTGCCCTCGGTGATCGTCAGCGGTGACCAGCCGTGCGAGAACCCGCGGGCACGGACCCGCCAGCCGTTGCGCCAGGCCCAGTTGACGGCGGCGACCGCCTGCTCGCCGTCGGTCGGTGCGCAGGCCCACAGGCCGACGGCGGTGATCTCGCCCACCCAGTTCCGGTAGGCCGAACGGTAGAGGGCGACGTCGTCCGGAAAGCCCGGCAACTCCTGGGCGGCGACGGCCGGGTCGGCCGGCACCAGGGTCAGGGCGGCGGCGCTGAGGAGGAAGCTTCTGCGGGTCCAGTGGTGAGTCACGGGGTCAAGCTAGGGACCTGCTTGACAGAGAGCGCTTGTCCGTCGAGCCCTTTCACTCTTGCGAGTGAATCATTCACAGGTGCCGCGCCGGAGGGGCCCGTTCCGCGCACAAGCGGGACGGATGACAGACTGACGCCATGGACGAGCGCACTTTCGGCAGGTTGGGTCAGCGGGCATCCGTCATCGGTCTCGGCACATGGCAGCTGGGCGCCGACTGGGGAGACGTCGACGACAAGGAAGCCCTTTCGGTACTGGAGGCCGCGGCCGAGTCCGGGGTCACCTTCTTCGACACCGCCGATGTCTACGGCGACGGCCGCAGCGAGCAGACCATCGCCACGTTCCTGCGCAGCCGCCCCGATCTGCATGTCTTCGTCGCGACGAAGATGGGCCGCCGCGTCGACCAGATCCCGGAGAACTACGTCCTCGACAACTTCCGCGCCTGGAACGACCGTTCCCGCCGCAACCTCGGCGTCGACCGCCTCGACCTGGTGCAGCTGCACTGCCCGCCCACGCCCGTCTACTCGAGCGACGAGGTCTACGACGCCCTCGACACCCTGGTCGCCGAGGAGCGCATCGCCGCGTACGGCGTCAGCGTGGAGACCTGCGAGGAGGCACTCACCGCGATCGCCCGGCCCGGTGTGGCCAACGTGCAGATCATCTTCAACGCCTTCCGCATGAAGCCGCTGCAAAAGGTGCTCCCCGCGGCCCAGGAGGCGGGCGTCGGCATCATCGCCCGGGTGCCGCTGGCCTCCGGGCTGCTGTCGGGCAAGTACACCAAGGACACCGTCTTCCCCGAGAACGACCACCGCACCTACAACCGGCACGGCGAGTCCTTCGACGTCGGCGAGACCTTCTCCGGCGTGGACTACACGACCGGTGTGGAGGCCGCGGCCGAGTTCTCCGCGCTCGCCCCCGAGGGGTACACCCCGGCCCAGCTGGCGCTGCGCTGGATCGTTCAGCAGCCCGGTG
Organism: Streptomyces sp.; assembly: GCA_013361925.1. Lineage (GTDB taxonomy): Bacteria > Actinomycetota > Actinomycetes > Streptomycetales > Streptomycetaceae > Streptomyces. Next base: position 1,334 of record JABFXD010000667.1, read on the forward strand.
TCACCACCGTCATCCCGGGCGCCCGCAACCCGGAGCAGGCCCGCGCCAACGCGGCCGCCGCCACGCTGCCGGAGCTGTCCGACGACACGCTCTCGGCCGTCCGGGACATCTACGAGCGACGGATCAAGGACCAGGTCGAGAGCCGCTGGTAGTCCGTGCGGACGGCGAGCCCGGTTGTTTGAACGATCAGACACCGGGTTACCCGTCCCGCATGGTGCAGGCAGCGGAGAGGCGTACCGGCCGTGACGAGACCGCCGACGAGCGAGCCGACCGTATGTGGGGCGAGCTCATGCAGGAGATCCGCGTCGCCCAGATGGGCGTACAGATCCTGTTCGGGTTTCTGCTGACCGTCGTGTTCACCCCGAAATACGCGAACCTCGGCGACACCGAGAAGACCATCTACATCGTCACGGTCGTCCTCGGCGCGACCGCCACCGGCGCCCTCATCGGCCCGGTGTCCCTGCACCGGCTGGTCTCCGGCCGGCGCATCAAGCCGCGGGCGGTGGAGTGGGCGTCCAGGCTGACCTTCATCGGGCTGCTGCTGCTCCTCGTCACGACCGCCTCCTCGCTCCTGCTGATCCTCCGGGTGGCCACCCACGACGCCTTCGTCCCATGGCTGGTCACCGCGGTCGTGATGTGGTACCTGGTGTGCTGGTTCGTCGTGCCGCTGTGGATCCGGCACCGCTACACGACGAAGTGACGTCCGGCCGGCACGAGTTCGGCCGCCCGCTACTCGGCCCGGTCCTGCGCGAAGAGCTCCGCGAGGAAGTCGTCGACACCCGTCTTCTCGCTGCCCGGCGGGACCAGTTCGCGCGTTCTGCGCAGGAACGTGGTCACCGCCGGGGCCCACATGAAGACCACCGCGTGATGCCGGCCGCCGTCGGGGTGGGCGTCGCCGAGGAACTCGACCCGCAACTCGTGCCCCATGCCCGTGGACACCGGACACATGCGGACGTCCCCCACCCCGACCGGCCCGAGCAGCCCCTCGGTGAGCATCTCCCGGTCGAGCCGCCAGCGGGCGAGCACCCGGCCGTCATGGCTGAACACCGCCGTCACGGCGAACGGGTCGGAGGCGTCGTAGGACAGGTGGGCGAGCACGGGGAAACGGTGCGTGACGCCCGCCTGGAGCTGCACGACCAGGGACTTGTGCACGAGGGGGTTCACCTGAGGGCCTCCGGGGAGAACGGACTTGGCTCCCTCTAGTACCCCCGTCACGCACAAGATGCTCACTCAGGCGAGTGATTCCCGTGGGCCCCGCGCAATGCCGTGATGCACGCGCCGATGGCCTGCTGCAACTCCTCCAGCTGCTGGACCATGTCGTCCTCGTAGAAGTCCTGCGCGTCGTCGAAGGTCAGCTCCTCGAACACCTTCGTCGCCCTCTGGAGGCTGCTGTAGAACTTCGTCCGCCGTTCCTGGACCCGGAGTTCGGGGTCGGCCTCCACGGCCTCGACGACGAGGGTCTTCATGGTGTCGTAGGCCTCGGTGGCCCACTCGCCGGTGTCCTCGTCCTCCTCCAGTTCGTCGAGGAGCGACAGATGGCGTTCGGCCTCCTGGCGGAGGTCGGCGGGCGCGTCGACGGTCTGGCCCGCGGGGGTCTTGATCTGGCCGGACTCGGCGATCTGGCGGACGTAGCCGATCCGGTCCGCGGCGCGGCTCTCGGTGGCGACGGCCTTCTTCAGGTCGTCGGTGCGCACGACGTCACGGGCCAGCTCGGACTGGAGCTCCGGGTCCTCGCGCACCCGGTCGAGGAGCGCCTGGCGGGCCGCCCGGGCGGTGGAGGGGTCGGCGAGGATCGCGGCGCGCAGCGCGGTCGGGTTCTCGGCGACCTCCAGCGCCTTCGTCGGCCGGATGCCCTCCGCCTCGGCGGCCTCGGCGATGGCGGTACCGCGCTCGGACGTGGCGCTGTTGCGGGAGACGTAGTAGCTGAGCCACACGTCGGCGTCCGGCAGCTCCACCTCCTGGCCCGGCGCGAGCGCCTCGAACTGCGGGACGATGCCGTCGTCGGCGGCCCGGTCCCACGCCTTGTAGTAGCGCATGACGCGATCGGCGGAGCAGCCGGCGAGCTCGGCGAACTCCTTCGCCGACACCTTCGGCGTCTCGTCCGCGCCCTGGCCGCCGGGCCGTACGCTGCGCGCCACCATCAGGCCGAAGGCCCAACCGCCGGTCCGCGCGTAGGCGCCGAACTCGCGAGCGTCCCGCGCCACGAGGTCGGACAGGGGCGCGGGGGACGGCTCGGGCGTCGGCTCGGGCGTCGTCTCGGACGGAGCGATCGCTAGGGTCACAGGGGTCTCTCCTGAGGAGGGGCTGATGGGGCTGCACAAGTGCAGACCGGCAGCCTATATCGACCCATTGGCGATGCTTTGGCAGGCCCTCGTGTCTAGCCGCCGAGGGAGTCGTGGAGCGCCGGGAGCAGGGTCTTCTCCGCCCAGTCCAGATACGCCGGCTGCGACTCGCCGCCGATCTGCACCAGGGCGATCTCCGTGAACCCGGCGTCCGCGTAGGGACGTACGGCCTCGACGAAGTCGTCCGGGTCGTCACCGCACGGGATGGACGCGGTGATGTCGTCCGGCGTCACGAACTGGGTCGCCGCCTCGAACGCGTCGGGGTGCGGCAGCTCGGAGTTGACCTTCCAGCCGCCGCCGAACCAGCGGAACTGGTCGTGCGC
>JABFXD010000332.1 GCA_013361925.1 Streptomyces sp.
CCCAGACCGATCCACGAGATGATCTCCCGCTGGATCTCGTTGTTGCCGCCGCCGAAGGTGAAGATGACCGCGGAGCGGTAGCCGCGCTCCAGCTCGCCGTGGAGCACGGAGCCCGCGGAGCCCTCCTTCAGGGCGCCGGCGGCCGCGACCACCTCCATGAGCCAGGCGTAGGCGTCCCGGCGGGCCTCGGAGCCGTAGACCTTGACCGCGGAGGCGTCCTGGGGGGTGAGCGTGCCGTTCTGCACGGCGTGGACCATCTGCCAGTTGAGCAGCTTCATCGCGTCGAGCTTCACATGGGTCTGGGCGAGTCGGCGGCGCACCCAGGGCAGGTCGACGACGCGGCGGCCGTCGGCGAGCTTGGTCTCCATGGCCCAGCGCTGGACGTCGTGCAGGGCGCGGATGGCCATGGTGCCGTGGGCGGCGAGGGTGACGCGCTCGTGGTTGAGCTGGTTGGTGATCAGCCGCCAGCCCTGGTTCTCGGCGCCGACGCGGCGGGCGACGGGGACACGGATGTCCTCGTAGTAGCTGGCGGTGGTGTCGTGGCCGGCGAGGGTGTTGATGACGGTGCAGGAGTAGCCGGGGTCGGTGGTCGGCACGAGGAGCATGGTGATGCCCTTGTGCGGCGGGGCGTCGGGGTCGGTGCGGGTGGCGAGCCAGACCCAGTCGGCGGTGTCGCCGTTGGTGGTCCAGATCTTCTGCCCGTTGACGACGTACTCGTCCCCGTCGCGTACCGCGCGCGTCTTCAGGGAGGCGAGGTCGGTGCCGGCGTCGGGCTCGCTGTAGCCGATCGCGAAGTCGAGCTCGCCGGAGAGGATTCCGGGGAGGAAGTACGCCTTCTGCTCGTCGGTGCCGTACTGCATGATCGTCGGCCCTACGGTGTTGAGCGCCATCAGCGGCAGCGGCACGCCGGCCTGGGCGGCCTCGTCGAAGAAGATGAACTGCTCCATCGCGGTCAGGCCACGGCCGCCGTACTCCTTCGGCCAGCCCACGCCCAGCCAGCGGTCGGCGCCCAGGCGGCGGACGGTCTCGCGGTAGAAGCGCTTCTGCTCCCGCCGGTCGCCGTGCCGGACGTTGGCGTCGGTCGGCACCAACTCGGCGAAGTACGCGCGCAGTTCGGTGCGCAGCCGCTGCTGCTCGGGTGTGTATGCGAGATGCACGGCGCCTCCAGGCTCCCCGGAACCGGTCCTGTCGGCGCACACGGTAGAACGTGTTCCAGAAATAGGGAATGGTGAGGCGGTACCGAGGCATACGAACGGGCCCCCGCGTGGCGGGGGCCCGTTCGGCGCTGAACTGCTCAGTGGGCGACGGGAGTCGGCTGACTCCCGGCACCCGCCGACCGCTCGGCCGGCTTCGGCGCCAGCTGCCGCTCCGCCAGCAGCCCGAAGACCAGCCCGAAGGCGGTCCACAGGGTCACCTGCACGGCGAGCGCCGCGAGCCGGTACTGCCACAACAGGGCGGCCGGGAAGTGCTCCGGCACCTCGTTGAACGACGGCAGGAACGCGTACGCCAGACCGACGACGAGGACGAAGAACGCGCCCGCGGCGAGGGTGGCGTTCCAGTTGCCGAGCCGGGGTGCGAGACGCTTGCCCAGGATGACCGTCCCCACCGTCAGCAGCACGCTGAGGACGATCATCAGGAAGAACAGCGCGGTCCGCTGGTTGAGCGTGTCGGGGTCACCGACGGCCGGCGGGTTGGCCGGGTACTTGAGGAACGGCACGACGTACACCGCGACCAGTCCGGCGACCGCCAGGAGCAGCGCGCTCGCGCGCGGCCCGAAGCGGCCGATCCGGCCGAGCGCGAAGCAGTACGCGAGCGCCGCGATGCCGCCGAAGGCGACCCCGTAGACGAGGACACCGGTGGACAGGCCCGCGGTGGACTGGAGCGTACGGCTGAAGAGTTCCTCGCCGCCGTGCTCGTGGGCGTGGCTCTCCTCGAAGGCGATGGCCTGATCGACGCGCGGCTCCCCGAGGAAGTACGCGACGACGAGCGCGGCCAGGCCCGCGACGAGGCCCGCGAGCATGCCGCGGACCAGGAGGTTTCTGACAGTTGCGGAGTTCATGCGCGGATACGCTTCCTCGCCGCCGTCAGTGGCACGGGAAGCCGAGCAGATGGCGGGCGTCGTGCACCCACTCGTGGACTCCCTCGCCGGACAGCAGGGAGGTGGCGCCCTGTTCGGCGCCGACGAAGTAGAGCAGGACCAGCATCAGGACGCCGAAGAAGACCGCCCAGGGGACGATGGCGCCGATCGGCAGCTTTGCGGGTACGGCGGTGGAGCTGGTTGTCGGCTGAGCGACGGTCTGCGCCATGGCAGGACCTCCTGGGGGAACTCGCGTCCCGTCTCGGTGGTGCACAGGACGACGGGGCGGGTCTGACTCCCCCGGCCCACCCCTGGGGGTGTGCCCGGCATACAGTGGCGCGACCGTGCCGGAATCCCACCGGCTTCCACCGAACCGTCGTCGATATCGACGAGAAGGTACCGCGTGCGAGAGGTGCGGCCAAGAGCGCACGGTTCGGCCACGAGCGCCCTTGAGGCGCTGTGGTCATGTCAATTGCGCGGTACGGAAGGGATGTTGGGCGGGGGAATGGACCGATGACCAGCCGAGTGATGTTGATCTCACCCGCGATCAGCGCGGCTCTGCGGGAGGCCCGCTTCGACGACGGCAGCCCGCTGGACGACTCCGGACTGCGGCTCGCGAAAGCCGCCGCCGGCACGCTCCCCACGGCCCGTCAGGTCTGCGTCTCCCCCACCGTGCGTTGCCGGGAGACGGCCGGCGCACTCGGCCTCGACGCCTTGGACACACCGGAGTTGGCCGCCCTCGACACCGGACGCTGGCGCGGGGCGACGCTGGCCGAGGTGGGCGCCGCCGAGCCGGAGGCGCTGGCCCGCTGGCTGGCCGACGTGGAAGCGGCGCCGCACGGCGGAGAGTCGGTGCACGCGCTGTGCGAACGGATCGGGGCGTGGCTGGCCCCGCTCGCCGCGGAGCCGGGCCTGACGATCGCCGTGGCCGAACCCGAGATCGTCCGCGCCGCGCTCGTCCACGCGCTGGGAGCACCGACGTCGTCGTTCTGGCGCACGGACGTCGCACCGCTCACCGCCGTCGAGCTCAGCGGCAGGGCGGGCCGCTGGAACGTGCGGATGGGACGACCTCTGTGAGAGGTGCGCCGCGCCTCAGTGCAGCGTGTCCATGAAGTCCGTGCAGGCCTGGGCGCAGGTCCGGCAGGCCTTGGCGGCCTCCTCCGCGCCCGGCTGGGTGTCGAAGGCGTGGGCGCTTTCCAGGCAGACCGTCCGGCACCACTCGAGCTGGACGCGGATACCGCTCTCGTCCAGCCGGTTCTGCTCGGACAGCACCCGGCACGTCGCGTCGCACACCTCCGCGCACATGATGCCCTTGCGTCGTACGAGTTCCTGCTGCTCGGTCCCGTCCGGATCCACGAGGCTGGCACGCACCGCACATGCCCGGGCGCAATCGGTGCACGCCTGCGCACACGCGAAACGGTCCTCCAGGAACCGGATGAGCTCCTGTTGGGATGTCGTCGCTGTCACACCGCGCGGGTAGCCGCCGCGGATCGCGTCAAACCCCCTCGCCGCAGGTTTCCGCCGGTCGCGGGGACGGGTTCACGCACGCCGGCGGGGGTACTCGCGGGGCCATGAACATCGCATGGATGGAGATGGCCGCGGGTCGCGGCGCCCTGGGCGTCGGGCTGATCGTGGCGGGTCTGGTCGTGGTCGCCCTGTTGCTCGGCGCGTTCTGGCTGGGCGCACGCATCCGTCGCCAGGAACCGCCGCCCCCGAGCCCCGAGGAGCAGCCGAGGCTGCCCGAGGGCGGGCCCGTCCGCGAGGTCATGGAGAACAGGGAGCCCGACGAGGTGCCCCGGAGCGACCAGCGCCTCACGCCGCACGAGATGCCCGCCTTCGGCAACAGCAGCACCCGGACCGGTCCCGAGAAGGACCGGCGCCGCTGGAGCGACGGCAGCAGCGGATCGTTCGGCAGCGGGGG
>JABFXD010000651.1 GCA_013361925.1 Streptomyces sp.
AGTGATCGAGGCCCGGAGTGTGGCCTACGGCGACGACCATCCGATGACGTTCGCGGTCCGTCTCCAGCACGCCGGCCAGAGCGGCGCGGCTGGCCGCACGGCCAAGGCCCTGGACCTCATCGCCCTGATCGTCGCGGACACCACCCGAGCGCTCGGCCCCCAGGACACTCTCACGCTGGCCGCCCGGCACCAACAAGCCCTGTGGACCGCTCACTTGGGGCAGAACACCGAGGCCATCACAGCATTCCGCGCCTTGCTCACCGACTGTGAGGCCACACTCGGCCGGGATCACGCACTCACCCGGGACACTCAAGCCCGGATAGATCGCCCGGACGCGGAGATCTGGTTCTACCTGCCGCCCTCCTGGTGACCTTGAGCTAAGCCCAACCAAAAGACCACGACCCGGCACCGCGAATCCGGGGCCCACTTGCCCTGACTTGTACTCGTCGAGATCGGCGGCGAGTTGGAAGGGAAAGAAGTGGGTGGCGAGAGCAGCGCGTGCCGTTCGTTCGGGTCAAGGCGTGTGCGGGCAGGGGCGGCGCGCCTATTGGGCAGGGAGGGGCTCCGGTAGGCGAGCCGGGTCCGCGCCGGGGGCGGGCGAAGGGGAGGCTTTCCGTAGGGTTGTTGGTGGGGTAAACGGAGTGTTGGTCAGGGCATGCTCCAAGGGTGGGTGCGGCTCCCCGGACCGAGGCGTGCGAGCGGTGAAGCCGTATCCGTCCTGGTAGCGGACCTACCTCCAGCGGCTGCAAAAAGGTCGCAGCAGAGGAGGGTTCGAGCAGTACGTTGTGTCAATGCCCGAATCCCTGCAGCCTGGCGGCGTTGTGTTCGATGCGGACGAACTGGAGGCCCGCTGGACGGGTGCTTGGCGTCCGGAGCAAGTCGCAGAACGGTTGGTCGGCGTGGGTGCGCCCTGGTGTGTTGCGGCGGGGTGGGCGCTGGACCTGTTCCGCGGAGAGCCCTCGCGGGAGCACGGCGATCTGGAGATTGCGGTGCCTGCGGAGCGGTTCCCGGAGATTCAGCACCGCTTCCCCGAGTACGTGTTTGACGCTGTGGGTTCAGGGCGGGTCTGGCCGAGGGCGGGAGCTGAGACGCTGGCGGCCACGCACCAGACCTGGCTGCGGGATCCCGTAAGCGACCAATTCCTGTTCGACGTCTTCCGTGAGCCGCACGCGGGCCAAACCTGGATCTGCCGACGGGACGAGAGGTTGCGGCTGCCGTACGACGCGATCATCGAGCGGACTGCGGACGGGATTCCGTACTTGGTACCGGAGTTGGTGCTGCTGTTCAAGGCCAAGGCGACCCGGTCCAAGGATCAGGCGGACTTCGAAGGGGTGTTGCCGCTGCTGGACCTGCCGAGGCGAAATCACCTTCGCGGGTGGCTGGAGCTGATCCACCCAGGGCATCCATGGCTGGCCGAGCTGGCGGGGTAAGGGCTGCAGTACGTCCTGATCGTCGTCATCTTGGCGATGTAGGCCGTGGAGTCGCCGCCGGCACCCTGGTTGATGACGGTGTTCAAGGTTGCCGGGGTGTACTTGTCGAGGTAGGCGCCCGCCCGCGGAACCCGGCACCTAGGTGCACCAGGTCGTCTCGTTCTGCTTGTCCACAACGGCGGCGGCGATGGGCAGTGGTTCGACGTCCGCCGTCAGGCTACCGGCGTCCAGGTAGATTGTGGCTCGGCGTTGAGAGTCACGGCGGGATTGACGCCGTAGGCGGTCCGATAGTGCGCGGCGAACCTGCTCGGCTGGAGAAGGCCCCAGCGAGCCGCGACATCGGCCACGGTGACCTTGCTGTCCGGGCTGGCCGCCAGTAGCAGCGGATGGCGGCGGCACGTCACACAGCCCCGCAGCCGGCTCCTGACGGTGCGAGACCCTGACCGCCCCGGCATGCGTCCGGGCTCCTTGTGCGGCTGGCACAGACCGGTGGGGAGGGCCCCGGCGTCGGAGCCCTCCCCGTTCGACTCAGTGCCTCAGGTCGATCCGGGTCAACTGGTCCGCACCGTCCGCGCCGGCACCGGACTTGTCGACCACGTACGCGCTGCCGTCGGCCACCTCGACATGGTTGGGGTTGGCCGCCGTGGTCACGGTCTCCTCGACGACCCCGGCACGCGGGTCGACCAACGTCACGGTCGCCGCCGTGCGGTTGACGACCACCACGTCACCCGAGCGCTCGTCGGTTTCCAGGGACAGCGCCCCCGCCCCCGTGGCGACGGACTTGGTGACGGTCCCCGTCCGCAGATCGACGACCGAGACCGTGCCGGCCGTCTGGTCGGCGGTGTAGGCGGTACGACCGCTGCGGGAAAGGGAGATGGAGATCGGGCCGTCGCCGGTGGGGACGAACGAGGGAGTGTCCGACGCCCGGGTGACCGCGATGATCCGGTCGCCCGCGAGGTCGGTCGCGTACACGGTGCCGGTGCGCTCGTTCACCGTGACACCGGCCGGACTCGCCCCCTCGACGGTGATACGGCGCTTCTCCTGGAAGGTCTTCGAGTCGTAGGCGACCAGCGTCCCCGCCCCGAACGCCGTTGCCCAGACCGTGTTGTGGCGCTCGTCCACGACGATCTCCCGGGCGTGCGCCACGTCCGGCAGCGTGGCCAGATGGGAGCCGTCCTTCTGGCTGTAGACGGCGACCGTGTTGTCGCGGGTGTTGGTCACCCACACGGTGTTGTGTTCGTCGTCGACGGCGACACCGTAGACGGCCTCCCGTGCGCCGGTCGTGGCGTCGGTGACCGGCGGGGTGATCGTCTGCTCCACGGCGAGCGTGTCCGGGGCGACCTTGAGCAGGCTGGTCGCGGTGACGGGCGGGCGGCCGTTGGAGACGGTGACCCAGAGGGCGTCGTTCCGCTCGGAGTACGCCGACTGGTAGAGGCCCTTCACCAGGGGGGCCGTGGCGGCGGTGGTGCCCGCCTGGGCCGAGGCGGTTGCGGGCAGGGCGACAGTGCCGGCCGCGACGAGCGCCACGGCGACGGCCGCGCGGTAGTGGATGCGTGTGGACATGTTGATGCAACTCCTCGTGTGGATGAACAACTCGTGGGACAGATGGCTCAGTTGGCCGCGCTGCGGCGGCGCACGACGAACAAGGTCGTCGCCGCGGATCCGGCGGCACCGCCGGCTGCCGCTGCCGCCGCGGACCACGCGATGGTGGCGTAGGAGAGCGGCGCCTCTACGGTCGCGGCGGTGAGGGTCTTCGGCTCGGTGTCCTGGGCGGCCGGGGAAGTGGACGGTGTACCGTCCGCGGCGGTCGTCGTGAACGCGACCTTCAGTGAGGTGGGCGGGTTGGGTGCGAGGAAGCGCAGCCAGTGTGCGCCGATGGAGGTGGCCGCTGGGACCGTCACATCACCCTCGTACGCACCTTCGGGATCGGCCTTCCACTGGCCCAGGATGTCCTCGTCGTCGAGCTTGATGGTGAGCGTTTCGCCGGCCGGGAATTTCGTCACCTTGAAGTGGAGCTGACCGCCGGGCTGCACCTCGCCGGCGGTGATCTCGGCCTTCGCGCCCGCTGAGTTGGTGGCGCTCACGGGGGCGCCGGACGCGGCGGGGACCGGGGTCGCCGAGGAAGAGGACGAGGCGGAGGAGGAGTTCGTCGAGGTGGCGGCGGACGTGCCGTTGGTCACCGTGAAGGCCGCCTTGAGGCTGGTCGCCGGGTTCGGGGCCAGAAAGCGCAGCCAGTGCGAGCCCTTCGACGTGTTCGACGGGACCGTGACGCTGCCGGAGTACGACCCGTCGGAGCCGAGGGGCCACTGGCCGAGGATCTCACTGTCATCCAGCTTGATCGTGAGGCGCTGACCCGCCGGGAACCCGGTCACCCGGAAGGAGACCGTGCCGCCCGCGGCCACCCGCGATCCAGCCGTGATGGACGCGACGGCGCCGGACGAGTCGCCGCCGCTGGTGGTACCGCCGCTGTCGGAGCCGGAGCTGCTGCCCGAGCCCGAGCCCGCGCCCGATTCGGATCCCGAGCCGGATCCCGAGCCTGAACCGGGGTCGCTGTCGTCGTCCTCGTCCGACGTCACCGCCTGCACTGTGATGTCGGCCTTGAGGCTGGTCGCCGGATCAGGGGCGAGGAAGCGCAGCCAATGCGCTCCCGCCGAGGTCGAGGAGGGGACGGTGACCGTCCCCTTGAACGTGCCCGCCGCGCCCACCGCGTCGGTCCACTGGGCGAGGATCGTGCTGTCGTCCAGCTTGACCGTCACTGTCTGGCCCTCGCTGAACCCGGAGAGGTTGAAGGAGACCTTGCCGCCCGCCGTGACCTTGGAATCGCTGGTCAGCTCCACCGCGGGACCCGCCGCCGTGGCGGTGGGCGTCGGTGTGGGAGTCGGCGTCGGCGTGGGGGAGGGGGTGGACGCCGTCGTCACGGTGAGCGCCTCGCTCTTCACGCTGGTCTGCGGGGCCAGGAAGCGCAGCCAGTGACTACTGCCCGCACTTGCGTCGGCCGGTAGCGTCACCGTCCCCGACACGCTGCCGTCGTCGCCGATCGTGAACTGCTTGAGCAGGGTCGTGTCGTCGAACTTCACGCTCAGCGTGGCCGCGGCCGGAAATCCCGAGGCGGTGAACGGCACCGTACCGCCCGGCGCCGCGGAGGTGGTCCCGAGCGTGACGGTGGGCGACGTCGCGTTCGCCGTCAGGGCCACGCTGCCGGCGGTGTCGAGGGCGGCGGAGCCCAGGACGGGCGCGGCCAGAGCGCCGAGCCCGAGGGTGGCGCCGGCGGTCAGCGCGAGGACACGGCCGCCGAGGGTGGGTCTGTGCGAGGTCATCAGAAGTGCTCCTGGCAGATGAGAGACATACGCAAGTGATCACAAAAGAGAGGTGAGGTTAGGCTTTCCTAATCGATAGAACTTCCTCGTCGTCCGGAGTCCGCCCACATGCCCGTGCCCGAGTCCGCGCTGACGCCGCCCGAAGGCGCTCCGCACCACCCGCCCCGCATCCCGCGACCGGACCCGGTACCCCGGCTCGCCGAACCGGCCTGCGCGCTGCCCGCGCCGGGCGGGACGGAGGTGTTCTGGGCGGACGTGCGGCGCCGCGGCACCCCCCTCGTCGGCCCGGACCCCCTGGGCGGCGACGACCACCTGGCCGTGACGTTCTTGTGGCGCGGCGCCCCCGGCACCCGAACCGTCCGGGTGCTGCCGAACAAACTCGGCGACCCCCGCGACCCCGACGGCAACCTGATGGCACACGTCCCAGGCACCGATGTATGGCACTGGACGCTGCGCCTGCGCCAGGACTGGCGGGGCACCTACGACCTGACCGTCGACGACGGCGAGGGTCCGAGCCGTCGCGCGGACCCGTTCAACTCCCGTGCCGTTCCGCATCGCTGGGACGGAAAGCCGGTCCCGTACGCCGAACTGCCCGCCGCGCCGCGAGCGACGGACTGGCAGCCGAGGCCCGGAGTCGCGCGCGGATCCGTCACCGAGCACCGGGTCGCCCACCGTCGCGTGTGGCTGTACGAACCCCCTGCGCCCGCGCCGGAATTGCCCGTTCTCGTCCTCCTCGACGGTGAACACTGGCAACCGCGCCTCGGCCTCGGCCACCTGCTCGACAACCTGATCGCCGACGGCCGCGTCCCCCCGCTCGCCGCCGTACTGCCCGAGGCGGTGGACGAACCCACCCGCTGGGCGGAGTTGTCCTGCCGTCCCGAATACGTGGCCTTCCTCGCCGACGAGTTGCTGCCCTGGGTGGCCGGCCGGCTGCCGCTCACCGACGACCCGGCCCGCACGGTCGTCGCGGGCCAGAGCCTCGGTGGGCTCACCGCCGCCTATGCCGCCGTGGCCGCACCCCATCGGTTCGGCAACGCGCTGGTCCAGTCGGGCTCGTTCTGGTGGCCCGTCGGACCGGACAGCGAATGGCTCACCAAGGTCATCGCCGCAGCGCCCCGGCTCCCGGTGCGGTTCCGGCTGTCCTTCGGCGAGCAGGAGTGGGTGGCCCTGCCCGCGGCGCGGCGCCTGCGTGACACGCTCATGGAGGCGGGCTATCACGACTCCTCCTACCGGGAGTTCAACGGCGGTCATGATTACCTCTGTTGGCGCACCGAACTGGCCGACGGCCTCGTGGAGCTCCTGGGGCGCTGACCACGCAGGCCGCGGCCCAGCCGACGGGGACCTCGACATCGGCGACCCGCCAGCCAGGCGGCTGTGCGGGGGCGAAGCCGGCCCCGACATGGACGTCCCGCAGGACGGCGGAGGACACGCCCTCGCCGGTCGCCTTGAGGTACGCCTCCTTGCGGGTCCAGCAGCGTGCGAATGCCGCGGCCCGCCCGGCAGGGGGCGTGCCCGTCAACTGCCGCCGCTCGGACGGGTGCAGGGACCGGGAGGCCTCCTCGGCGAGCTGTGGATCGGGCACCCGCTCGACATCGACGCCCAGCGGCTGGGAGGCGAGCCCCAGCAGCGCGAGCCCGCCGGTGCGGGAGACCGAGAAATGCACCCTGTCTCCGGTCGGCCCCGCCAGTGCCGGCCGGCCGTGCGGGCCGCCGCAGCCCGGACAGGGCAGCCGCGTCAGCCGCACCGCCGCCGCCGGAACGCCGGTGCAGGCGCTCAGCGCCCGCCGCAGCGCGCTGTGCGCGGCCACGTACAGCGCCCGCTCGGCCGGCCGCCGCAGCGCCGCCGCCCGTCGCCGTTCGTTCGTGTCCAGCAGGGAGAGGCCGAGCGGAGCGTCCGCCGCCGGGGCCGGTACGACCCACAGCAGCGGCCCCCGGGACAGCGCCCATGAGCCCGGTCCCCGGCCCTGTGTCGGCATCTGCGGGGCGATCGTCGTCGTCATCCGCGTCCCGCCTCCACCCGGAGCACGCACTCCTCCTGTGGAGCCGGGCCGAAGCGGACCTCCCAGCCGGCCGGGACCGCCCGCCAGGCCGGCCACAGCGACAGCCGCCCGTCGGCGTTCTCCAGCACCAGGTGCCGATGACCAGGATCGAACGGACCTGACTGCCGCGTCATGCGTCGAACTCCTTGAGCCGTGTGCTGAGATGAGCCGCGATGTCGTCGAGGTGCCGGTCCCGCATCAGCTGCGGGTGGGTGCAGTCCAGGTCGTGGTTGTCGATCGAGCCGCTCACATGCGGCCGCCACGCCTCCCGGGTCAGCCAGTCCTCGGCCCGAGGGGCGGCCGCCGTGAAGAACAGCAAGTCGCCCTCGTAACGGCGGTGTCGGTGCTCGCGCATCATGCGGGCGTGGTTCGGGACGATGTCGACGATCTTGCTGAGCGTGTGGTCGGAGAGCCCGGCCAGCGGGCTGCCCGCCCGGCGCAGCGTGGCCAGCACGTCCTCGCGGGTGCGCTCGTCGGTGCGGTCGAAGCCCGCCATCCGCAGCACCGCGGTGAGTGCGTCGCCCTCCTCGGGCGCGGGCCGGTTCCGCCACTGCTCGGCAGGGAACGCGTCGAGCAGGGCCAGGAGTTCGACGTCTTGTCCGGCCTCCTGGAGCAGTACGGCCACGGTGTGCGCGAGCACCCCGCCGACCGACCAGCCCAGCAGCCGGTACGGCCCGCGCGGCTGCACCTCGCGGATCCGCTCGACGTAGTCCTGTGCCTCCTCCTGCAGGGTGCCCGGCAACGGCTCGTCACCGACCAGTCCGCGCGCTTGGACGCCGTACACCGGCTGCTGCGGACCCAGTCGCGCGGACAGTCCCGCGTAGCACCAGGCGATGCCACCCGCCGGGTGGATCGCGAACAGCGGCCGCCGCGCTCCGTCCGCCCGCAGGGGCAGTACGACGTCCAGGGCGTCGCCGGCGGCCTCCTGAGCGGTGCCGAGGCGGGCGGCCAGGGCTGCAGGCGTCGGCGCCTCGAACAGGGAGCCGATCGTCAGCTCGGCGCCGAACTCCTCCCGCACCCGTGCGACCAGCCGCACTGCGAGCAGGGACGTGCCGCCTAGGTCGAAGAACGCGTCGTCGGGGCCGATGCGTGCTACGCCGAGCACCTCGGCGAACAGCCGCGTCAGTGCCTCCTCACGGGGGCCCGCCGGGGCGCGCCCGCCGGTTCCGCCCTCGAAGACCGGGGCAGGCAGCTCGCGGCGGTCCAGCTTGCCGTTGGGACTGAGCGGGAACGCGTCCAGGGCGACGATCGTCGTCGGGACCATGTGGTCGGGCAGCTCGCGGGCCAGAGCGGTCCGTAGCGCCACCGGGTCGGTGCCGCCGGTGACGTATCCGACGAGACGGTCCTCGATCACCAGCGCGCAGGCGCCGTCCACCCCCGGCCGGGCGGCCAACGCGGCCTCGATCTCGCCGAGTTCGATGCGTTGGCCGCGCAGCTTCACCTGGTGGTCGGTGCGGCCGAGGTACTCGACCTCGCCGTCCCGCGTCCAGCGCGCCACATCGCCCGTGCGGTACATCCGGCTGCCCGCCGGGCCGAACGGGTCGGCCACGAACCGGGTCGCCGTGAGCTCGGCGCGACGGAGGTAGCCGTCGGCCAACTGGGCGCCCGCCAGATACAGTTCGCCCGCCACCCCGGGCGGGCAGGGCTGCAGCGCCGCGTCGAGGACGTACAGTCGGGTGTTCCACACCGGTCGGCCGATCGGCACCGGGCCGAAGTCGCCGGGCGCGCAGGCGTGATACGTGACGTCGACCGCGGCCTCGGTCGGCCCGTACAGGTTGTGCAGCTCGACGTTCGCCAGCGTGCGGAAGAACGCGTCGGACGTCTCGCGGGGCAGCGCCTCGCCGCTGCAGAACACCCGGCGCAGCCCGCCACAACCGGCCGCTGACGGCTCCGCCAGGAAGGCCTGGAGCATGGACGGCACGAAGTGGCAGGTGGTGACGGCCTGTTCGCGGATCAGTCGGGCCAGGTGGACGGGGTCCCGGTGCCCGCCAGGCTCGGCGACGACCAGGGCGGCGCCCTCGCGCAGCGGCCAGAAGAACTCCCACACCGACACGTCGAAGGACGAGGGCGTCTTCTGCAGCACCCGGTCCTCGGCGGTCAGCCCGTACGCGTGCTGCATCCACCGCAGCCGGTTGTCGATCGCCCGGTGAGGGACGACGACCCCCTTCGGGCGTCCTGTGGAGCCGGAGGTGTAGATGACGTAGGCGGGATGGGCGGGGGTGAGCGCCCGCGCCGGGTCCACCCACGGGTACGCCGACAGGTCGAGCCCCGCCAGGACGACGAGCGAAGTCCCGGCGTGGTCCGGCAGCCGGTCCGCGCGGTCGGTGACGGCGCACACCGGCGCCGCGTCCTGGAGCATGTACGTCAGCCGCTGCGCGGGATAGTCCGGGTCGAGCGGCAGATAGGCCGCCCCCGTCTTCAGTACGGCGAGCAGAGCGACGATCAGCTCGACGGAGCGCGGCACCGACACCGCCACCACGGCGCCCGGACGCGCCCCGAGTGAGCGCAGGTGATGGGCCAACCGGTTGGCGCGGGCGTTGAGTTGGCGGTAGGTAAGGGTGGTGTCCCGGAAGACCAGTGCTGGGGCGTCCGGGGTGCGGGCCGCCTGGGACTCGATCGGGCCGATCAGGGTGGTGGGCGGCAGATCGCGTCGTGTGCCGTTGAACTCGTCCAGGACCAGCGCCTGTTCGGCCGGGGTCGCCATCGAGTGGACGGCGAGCGGCAGGTGCGGGTCGCCGTCGGCCAGCTGTTCCAGCAGCCGCAGGAACCTCTCCTGGTGCGCGGCGAGCTCGGCGGCGTCGTACAGAGCCGGGTTGCCGTCGTGGTCGATGCGCAGGCCGCGGCCGTCGGCGCGGTCGTAGATGTTGACGGTCAGGTCGTCGACCGGGCCTGCGGACAGGTTGCGGGCCCGGGCGGGCGCGCCCGCGAAGTCGACGCCGTAGTCGAAGGGCATCACATTGACAAGGGGACCGACCAGGCCGCGGCTCTCACCGAGCAGGCCCAGGTCACGGCGGATGTCCTCGTAGCGGTAGCGCTGGTGGCGGCGCACCTCGCGGATGCCGAGGACGACTTGTCGCAGCAGCTCGGCGAAGGTCGCCTGGGGGGTGACGGTCAGCCTCAGCGGCAGTACGTTCATCACCATCCCGGGCACGCGCAGGGCGACCGAGCCCATCCGGCCCATCATGGGCAGACCGAGCACCACGTCCGTGCGGGCGCAGGTGCGGGCGGTGTAGAGGGCCTGGGCGGCGATCAGCACATCCGGCCAGGTCGCGCGCAGCTGGGCGGCGAGGTCGCGCAGCCGTTCGGTGGTCGCCGGCGCCAGGTGGGTCGTACGCCGCAGGAACGAGCGGGAGGGCAGTGCGCCTCGGCCCGCGAGCCGGGGTGCCTCCGGGCGGTCGGCGAAGGCCTGCGCCCAGTGGGCGCGGTCGGCGGCGAAGGTGGGGGAGGAGCGATAGGCGGCGTCGTCCGCGACGAGGTCGGCCAGGCTCCGGAAGGCGCGCGGCGCGGGTTCCTCGCCGCGGGCCAGTGCCGAGTAGACCTCGGCGGTCCGGCGCACCAGCAGCGAGTAGCCGAAGCCGTCCATCACCAGGTGGTGGATGCGCTGGTACCACAGCCAGCGGTCCTCGCCGACGCGGAACAGAGCGTGCCGGAACAGTGGGCCCGCGGTGAGATCGCACGGCTCGGCGAGGTCGGCGCGCATCCAGGCGTCGGCCCCTTCGGCGGTATGCCGATCGCTGACCGTCAGGGGGAGTTCGAGCGTGGTGCGGATGTGCTGGCGCGGCCCGTCGGGGGTGTCCTCGACGACCACGCGCAGGGACTCGGCCTCCTCGGTGACCCGGCGCAGGGCCGCGGCGAACAGGCGCGGATCGAGCGGGCCGTCGATCTCCAGGCATTCCGCGGTGTTCTGCGCGGGGCTCAGCGGATCGAGGGCCTGCGCATACCACATGCCCGACTGGGCCGCCGTGAGCGGCAGTACGGCCGACGGCGCCACGACGGTGGTCATGCCACCCCCAGCAGGACAGCCCAGGCCTCGATCGCCGGCTGCTCGGCGAGGTCGGCGAAGTCGGCCTTGATGTCGTGCCTGCGGCGCCAGCGCTCGAGGAGAGCCATGACGCGGACGGAGTCCAGGCCGTAATCGGCGAGGTTCTCGTCGACGGGGATGTCCGCGGGGTCCTCGCCGAGACAGTCGGCGACGTCGGCGCGGATCTCTTCGATGGTGAGGGCCATCGCTCAGACCTCCTGGAACACGGCGTCGGCGGGGGTCACGACCGCGCAGCGGCCCGCGGCCCAGCGCAGGGCCATGGCGTGGTCCTCGGCGCAGAAGTCGGCGACCGCGTCGGCGACCACGAACGCCTGGACGT
Organism: Streptomyces sp.; assembly: GCA_013361925.1. Taxonomy (GTDB): domain Bacteria; phylum Actinomycetota; class Actinomycetes; order Streptomycetales; family Streptomycetaceae; genus Streptomyces. Next base: position 11,147 of record JABFXD010000651.1, read on the forward strand.
CCCGCTGCCAGGCGTCGGCGGCGGTCATCAGCACGCCGATGTGCGCGTACACGCCGACGATGATCAACTGGTCACGGTCGGCGGCGTCGAGCAGCTCCTGGAGGCCGGTGCGCACGAAGGCGCTGTACTTCCACTTGGTGAGCACCGTGTCGCCGGGCTCGGGAGCCACGGCGTCCGGCATGGCGAGCGCGGTGGGGTCGTCCTTGACGCCCGGACCCCAGAAGTCGAGCTGGAGACCGCGCTGTTCGGGGGTCTGCCCGCCGCGCTGGGCCGAGTAGACGACCGGTACACCGAGCCGGCGGGCCTGCTTCAGCAGGCGGGAGACGTTGCCGAGCAGGCCGGTCAGGGGCTGTTCGTCGGCCGGGAACGCGGACAGGAAGTGCTGTTGAAGGTCGTGCACGAGAAGCACGGCGCGGGCCGGGTCGACGGTCCATGGGACCCGGTTCACGGGCAGTTGGCCGGCTGCGGGGAGCGGATAGGGAGTGATGGCGGGAAGTGCCATGAGGACGGGGGCCTTTCAGGACTGCTCGGTGGCGGCTGTCGTGCGCAGATGCTTCTTGCTGACCTTGCCGACGCCGGTGTGGGGGAAGGCGTCGACGAACTCGACGAGGTCGGGAATCTTGTAGGCGGCGACGCCGCGCTCGCGTACGAACCGTTTGACCGCGACGGGCCTGAGCGGTTCGGCGCCCTCGCGGAGGATCACGTAGGCGAGGGAGCGTTCGCCGAGGTACGCGTCCGGCACTGCCACCACGGACACGTCGTGCACGGACGGGTGGCCGAGGATGATGTTCTCGATCTCCTCCGGGGCGAGCTTCTCGCCGCCCCGGTTGATCTGGTCCTTGGCCCGGCCCTCGACCACGAGATGGCCGGTGAGCGTGCGGCGCACGATGTCGCCGGTGCGGTAGAAGCCGTCGTCGGTGAAGGACTGGAGGTTGTGCTCCGGTGCCCGCCAGTAGCCGCGGATCGTGTAGGGGCCGCGGGTGAGCAGGTGCCCGAACTCCCCCTCGGCGACGTCGTTTCCGTGGTCGTCGACGACTCGGATCTCGTCGTCGGGGGAGATGGGCAGTCCCTGCGTGCCGACGATCGTCTCGATGTCGTCGTCCAGCCGTGTGTAGTTGACCAGTCCCTCGGCCATGCCGAAGACCTGCATCAGCCGGCAGCCGAGGGCGGGCTCCAGCCGGCGCGCGGCCTGCTCGCTGTACTTGGCGCCGCCGACCAGGACCGATTCCAGGCTGGACAGGTCGTGTTCGGTCTGCGCCGCCGCGTCCGTCCACACCAGGGCCAGCGGGGGGACCAGACCGGTCATGGTGATCCGCTCCCGCTCGATCAGCGGGAAGGCCGTCGCAGGGTCGGGCTTCGGGCACAGCACCGACGTGCCCCCGGCGTACAGCACCCCGAGCCAACCGGGCGAACTCATGGGGAAGTTGTGGGCGGCAGGCAGCGTGACGAGGAAGCGGGTGCCGGCGTCGACCCCGCAGATGTCGTTCGACCCCCGCACCGAGTACAGATAGTCGTCATGGGTGCGCGGGATCAGCTTGGGCACGCCCGTCGTGCCGCCCGACAGCTGCAGGAAGGCCAGCTCGTGGGGTGCGGGGCCGGTCAACGGCCGCGGTTCGCACGGCACTTCGCTCAGCGCGGTGTGCGCACCTGGGTCACCGGCCACGAAGACGTGCCGCAGGCTCGGGGTCTGCTTCCGGATCCGTGACGCCAGATCGCGGTAGTCGTAGCCCGCGTGCCGGTCCGGGACGACGTAGGCGACGGCCTCGGTGAAGGAACAGAAGTACGCGATCTCGGTGTCCCGGTGCGCGGGCAGCGCGAACACCGGCAGCGCGCCGATGCGGAACAACGCGAACACGACCTCGACGAACTCGCCCACGTTGGGGAGCTGTACGACGACCCGGTCGCCCCGCGTGATCCCGCGCGCCGTGAATCCGGCGGCCAGCCGGTCGGCCCGCTGGTCCAGCTCCCGGTAGGTCCAGGTACGCCGTTCGGGGGCCGGGTCGACGAGGGCGATCCGGTCGGGGTGGGCGACGGCACGCTCGCGCAGGACGCCGCCGAAGGTCTCGCCGCGCCAGTAGCCGGCCGCGCGATACCGGTCCGCGAACTCGGCGGGCCAGGTGGGGGCGTCCACGCCGGGAGTCAGCGCGCTCGACCGCACGCGTTCGGCGGTCACAGCGACGCCCCCACCGCGTGCAGGAACGTACGGAACTTGGCGGCCGTCTCCGCGGTTTCGGCCTCCGGTGTCGACGCCGCCACCACACCGGCGCCCGCGAACAGCCGCAGGGACCGGCCCTCGGCCTCGGCGCAGCGGATCGTCACGACCCACTCGCCGTCGCCGTCCGCGTCCTGCCAGCCGACCATTCCCGTGTAGGGGCCGCGGTCGAAGGGCTCCGACTGGGCGATGACGGCCCGGGCCACGTCGGTCGGGGTGCCGCACACCGCGGGGGTGGGGTGCAGCGCTGAGGCCAGCTCCAGAGCCGTCGTGTCCGGGTCGGCGAGTTCGCCGGTGACCGTCGTCGACAGGTGCCACATGGCCGCCGTACGGACGAGGGTGGGCCGGTCGGGCACATCCAGGCCGCGGCAGTACGGGGCGAGGGCCTCGCGTACGGCGGCCACGACGACGGCGTGCTCGTGCAGGTCCTTGGGGGACTCCAGGAGGGCGACCGCGCGCCGGACGTCCTCGGCGAGGTCGTCGCTGCGCGGGACGGAACCGGCCAGTGGGTTGGCGGTGAGGCGGCCGTCCCGGCGGGAGACGAGGAGTTCGGGGCTGGCACCGATCAGGATGCGGCCGGGGCCGCTGGGCACAGCGAACGTGTAGCCTGCCGGGTCGCGCTGGGCCAGACGGCGCAGCATGGGCCTGAGGTCGGGCTCGCGCGCCGAGGTGAGTTCCAGGGTGCGGGCGAGGACGACCTTGTCGAACTCACCGGCCCGCATCCGGGCGACCGCGGCGGCGACCGTCTCGCCGTAGCGTTCGGGCGGGGGCACCTCCCGCACCTGCCAGTCGGGCCGGACATCATCGGGCGGCACGGGCAGGGCGACGAGCGGGTCCTCGCGCAGCGGGGGCGCCCAGTGGACCGTGTCCGGGACGGCGAGGGCGGCTGGGGAGTCCGGGCGGAAGGGGACGGAGCCGACGACGACCGGGGCCGGGGCGTCCGGGCGGCGCAGGGCCTCCAGCGTGTCGTGCACCCGGCGGGTCAACGGTGCGGTGCCGTGAGGTATCTCGGCCGTGGTGCCGCGGCCCAGGAGGGTGCGGTGAGGGGTCGCGAGGAAGCGGTCCGTGGCGGGGCGATAGGCATCAAGGAGAGCCGTTGCCGCACCGGGGGAGCCCAGCGGGGCGGTGGTGGGCTCGTGCAGCGACAGGGACATGTGTGTCTCCAGAGGGCGCGAGAGGAGGGCGGGGCGGGGCGCGCGGGAGCGGGGCCGTCGGCGGCGCGGACCGTGGATCGAGCGCGCGCCGCGGCCGTCGTACGGGGATGCGGGGTCAGGCGCGCAAGGTGGCTCCGCCGTCGACGTACAGGTCGTGCAGGGTGATGTGCCGGGCCCGGTCGGAGACCAGGAAGGCGACCGCGTCGGCGACGTCGGCGGGGTCAGCGATCCGGCCGAGCGGGATGCCCGTGCGGTACGTGGCCGGGTCGCCCTGGACGACCTGCCGGGCGGCCGCCTCCTCGTCGTCGCCGGTCCACAGGGCGCGTTGCATGTCGGTGAGGGTGGAGCCGGGGGAAACGGTGTTGCAGCGGACGCCGCTGGCAGCCACCTCCAGCCCCAGGCACTTGGTGAACATCACGGACGCGGCCTTCGAGGCGGCGTAGGCGGCCATGCCCGTACGGGGGATGCCGGCCGCGTTGGAGGCGACGGTGACGATGCTGCCGTGGCCGCGCTCGGCCATCCGGCGGGCGGCGGCGCGCGAGACGTGGAAGACACCGGAGGCGTTGACGGCGAAGGTGGCCGCCCAGTCCTCGTCCGTGAGGTCCACGACGTGGGCGGGGCGCAGCACTCCGGCGACGTTGACGGCGATGTCCAGCGGGCCGAGCATGCTCTCCGCCTCGTCGACGAGGGCCTCGACGGCGGCGGCGTCGGTGACGTCCAGCGGACGGGCGGTGACCGAGTAGCCGTGCCGGACGGCGAGTTCTTCCACGCCGTACCGGTCAACGTCGGTGGCGAGGACGCGGGCGCCCTGCCCGACGAGGACGTCGACCACGGCCCGCCCGATCCCTCGCGCCGCCCCGGTCACCAGAGCGAGCCGACCTACCAGGTCCGCGCCTCGGGGACCAGCGCCGACGGGTTCAGCGCCGACGGGCCCCGCGCCCACCCGTCCCGCGCCCACCGGTCCTGCGCCCACCGGTCCTGCGCCCACCGGTCCTGCGCCCACCGGTCCTGCGCCCACCGGTCCTGCGCCCACCGGTCCTGCGCCCACCGGTCCCGCGCTCATGAGGCGAGCGCCTTGGTCAGGTCCGTCAGGACGATCCGCGCGGCCAGCG
>JABFXD010000681.1 GCA_013361925.1 Streptomyces sp.
GCCGCGTCCAGGTCGGCGGGCGCGGACGTCCGCTCGTACCGGATGAGCCGGGCGATCCCGGCGTTGGAGTGGAACAGCGCGTGCGGCACCGGGGTGACCCGGACGGACTCGGCGCCGGTGTCGACGGCCGCGTCCAGGTCGGCGGGGTCCTGCCGGACGCCGTAGCGCAGGCTCAGCGAGCCGGACAGGTTGGCCAGGTACATGCCCCGGTTGGGGTCGCCGGGCTCCGCCGTGCGCACCGCCTCCCGGCCGAGGTCCACCGCGTCCTCCAGGTCGGGACGGTCGCCCCGCTGGGCGTACCGGAAGCGCAGGGCGCTGCCCAGGTTGGACAGCATCATGGCGCGGCCGGGGTAGGCGGCGGGCAGGACGTCGGCCGCCCGGCGCCAGCGCGCGATCGCCTCCTCCAGCGCGGCCGGGTCGCCGGTGGTCTGCCAGAGCGCGAAGAGTTCCAGGGCGCGGGTGGTGGAGACGCCGAGATCCTCCACCGGCGGTACCTCCAACTGGGCCACCGTCTCTCGCACTTCGGGCGGTACCTCGTCCGGGACCAGCCGCCAGACCACCGCGTACAGCAGCACGGCGAGCTGTAACTCGGCCAGGTTCTCCGGGGTTTCGGCCTCGTGCAGGGTGCAACGGGCGTGGAACAGGAACGCGATGGCCCGTACGACGCCCCGCTCCATGACGTACAGCGGTCCCGTCGGCCCCTCGGGCGCCACCAGGGCGATCGCCCGTAACTCCTCCGCCTCGGTCACGGCGGCCGGGTCGAGGACCGCCTGCCGGTCGCCGCGGTCGAGGAAGGCCTCAAGGCGCTGCCCGAGCCGTTCGGCGAGCAGCTCCGACCGCTGCCACGCGCTGTCGTCCCGCATCGTTCGCTCGCCCCCGTCGGCTGCCGCGTACGCCCCAGATGCATCATGATGGTCCATCAACTCCGCAACTGAGGTGAGGTATTCGTGGAGACGGCGGAGCTGTTGGGTGCGCTGTGTCGGCAGCTTCCCGTGCTGCGGGACTACGCCCGGCAGACCGGTGACGGTGCCGCGCTGGAGGAGGTCCTGGCGGCGGCCCGGCGGGGCGAGCCGGTCGTCGAGGGGCTGCGCGAGCTCGGGCTGCTGAGCGTGCTGGAGCCCTTCGCCGCCCGTGCGACCCCCCGGGACACCGGACCGCCCGGCGGCGGCCTCGTCGCCCTCCCCGGCGTCGACCACTCCGGCCGGGTCGCGCACGGCGACTACCACTGTCCGGCGGGCAGTTGCTCGCGCACCGAGCAGCCGCGACCCGGCGACGACCTGCCGGTGTGCGCCCTGCACGGCCGGCCCCTCGGCTTCGGATGAACACCGTCGTCGCCGAGCTCGGCCGCAAGTACGTCGAGCGCTGGGTGGCGATGCTGGTGCTGCCCGGTCTGCTGTACGTCGCCGGCGCGGCGGCCGCCTGGCGGCTGGGGCACGCGCACTGGGCCGACCCGGGGCGGCTCACCGGCCTCATGGAGGAGGACGGGCGGAGCGTCTCCTCGGTGTGGCTGCTCGCGGTCGTCGTGCTGCCGGTGCTGTCGGCCGCCGCCGGGCTGGCCGCGCGGGGAGCCGCCGCGCTGCTCGGGCGGCTGTGGTTCGACCCGTGGCCCCGCGGCCTCGGCCGTCCGGCGCTGCGGCTGACCGCGGCCCGGGCCGCGCGCTGGGAGGCGGCGGACGCGGTGTTCCGGGCGGAGCCGGACCGTACCCCCGCCCGGCTCGACGCGCTCGCCGCCCGCCGTAACGCCGTCGCTCTGGTGCCGCCGGCCCGGCCGACCTGGTCGGGGGACCGGCTGAGGGCGGTCGACGTGCGGGTCTGGGGCTGGTACCGGCTGGACGTGGTGTTCGCCTGGCCCCGGCTGTGGCTGGTGCTGACCGAGTCCGAGCAGAACGCCCTGCGCGCCGCCCGTACCGAGCTGGACGCCGCCGTCGCGCTGGCCGGCTGGGGTGTGCTGACGCTGCTGCCCGCGCTGTGGTGGTGGCCGGCCGTGCTGCCGGCGGGCGCCCTGGTCGCCGTAGGACTGCGGCGGACGCGGGCCGCCGTGGACACGCTCGCGCATCTGACCGAGGCGGCCTTCGACCTGCGGGGCGGGCTGCTGGCGCGGGAGCTGGGGTTCGCGGTGGCGGAGGGGGAGCGGCTGACTCCGGACGTGGGCGCGCGGGTGACCGCGCATCTGCGCAAGCACGCGTGAGACACGAAAGCCCGCTCCCTTGCGGGAACGGGCTTGTGCACGACTTCTTGCTGGTACCCCCAACGGGATTCGAACCCGTGCTACCGCCTTGAAAGGGCGGCGTCCTAGGCCGCTAGACGATGAGGGCGGGGACGGGAGAAGCATATGGGATGGCAAGAAGGATCGCCAAAACTGTTTAGCGGCTGCTCCGCGAGGGGCTGGACGAGGGGCTCGGTGAGGGTGTCGGGGACCGGGTCGCCCCCGGCAGGTTCTCCTCCGGGAGATGGCGGCTGACCTCCGCCGTCGTCAGGCCGAGGCCGCCCAGTTTGATCGCGTCCCAGGCCTGGAGGTGCCGGGTGTCGCGGTCGAAGTAGAGGATCGAGGCCTCGATCGGGTCCGGGTACTTGCCCTCGACCGCGCGCAGCCCGCTGCCGCCGGTGGAGCCCTCGACGCGCAGCCGGGTGCCGTTGCGCATGACCTCCGTCTCCTGGTGGTGCAGATGGCCGGAGAGGACCAGCGGGACCGAGCCGTCGACCTCGCGGGCGGCCGAGGGCTCGTGGATCACGGCGACGTCGACCGGCTTCCCGGCGGTCGTCCAGTCGCGCAGCGAGGCGGCGAGCCGGCCGCCGGCCGCCTCCTGGGTCTCCTGGGCGCCGGACTTCTCGCTGCGGTCCGGGGTGTACTGGGGATCGCCGAGCCCGGCGAAGCGCAGCCCGGCGACGGTCTCGGCACGGCCGTCGTCGAGGACGTGCACGTTCTTCATGCGCTCCAGATAGCGCTGGGTGACCCGGGAGTCGTGGTTGCCGCGGACCCAGACGTACGGCGCCCCGAGGTCGGCGACCGGGTCCAGGAAGCCGTTCTCGGCGGCCGTGCCGTGGTCCATGGTGTCGCCGGAGTCGACGATCACGTTGACCTGGTACTGCTTCACCAGCGAGGCGATGATCTTCCAGCTCGCCGGGTTGAGATGGATGTCGGAGACGTGCAGGACCCGGATGGTGGTGGGGTCCGGCTGGTAGGCGGGGAGCGTGGACGTGACGTCGTACAGCTTGGTCACGTTGGTCACCAGGCGGGCCAACTCCCGCTGGTAGACGTCGAACTCGGTGACGATGCTGCGCGCGTTGCCGACGAGGGACGGGGCCGAGGAGAGCAGTCCGGAGAACTTCGGCTGGAGGACCGAGTCGGGGTTCCAGGTGGCGTACGCCGTCCCGCCGCACGCGGCCAGCAGGGTCAGGGCGAGGCCGCCGGCGGCGAGGGCGCGGCGCGGGCGGCGGTAGACGGCGAGGCCGAGGGCGGTGGCGCCCGCGACGACCGCGACACAGGAGCGTACGGCCAGGTCGAGGGTGCCGTGCTCGACGTCCCTGGCGACCTCGTCCTGGAGGCCGGAGATCCGCTCGGGGTGGTCGACCAGGGCCTGGGAGCGGACCGGGTCGAGCTGGTCGACGTTGACGTCCAGGCGGACCGGGGCGTGATGGCTGTCCAGTTGCAGGGCGCCGAGCGGGGAGACGTTGATCTTCGTGCCGCCGGTGAGGGACGGGCGCAGGGTCATCGTGGTGTTCATGGGCCCGACGGGGGTGCGGACGTTGCCGACGATCAGCAGGCCCAGCCAGGCGCCGAGCAGCACGACCGCGACCAGACCGAGGGCGCGGCCCCACGGGTGCGGCTGGGGCACGAGTTCGACGGTCGGGTGCGGGCGGCGGGTGCGGTAGCGCCGGGCGAGGGCGTGCGGCGAGCGGCGTAGGCGGATCAGGACGTTCAGGGCGGCGACGGGGACGCGGGCCATTGGTCCCGTATGCCCAAGTGCGGGGGTGGCTATGCGGGG
>JABFXD010000870.1 GCA_013361925.1 Streptomyces sp.
CCCCGGTAGATACCGCCGAGGGCGGCCTCGTTCAGGGTGACCAGGGCGGTGGTCTCCGGGTCGTCGTGCAGGATGCGTTCCACACAGGTCTGCCCTGAGGCCGCGTCGTCCCCGCAGCAGTACGTCCGGACCGTCAGCCCGCGCTCGGCGGCGGCCTTGGTGAAGCCGTCCAGGCCGCGGTGGGCGGACTCGTACCCGGCCCGCAGCAGCTGTTCGGGCCGGTTGACGAAGGCGACCCGGCGGTGGCCGAGGTCCGCCAGGTGGTGGACGCACGCCGCCGCGAGGGCGGTGTGGTCCAGGGCCACCCACCAGCCGCCCTCCGGGTGGGCGGTGCGGCCGATGGCGACGGAGGGGAAGTCCAGCTCGGCCAGGTGATCGACCCGGTCGTCCGCCAGCCTGATCTCCATCAGGATCGCGCCGTCCACCCGCCGCTCCCCCAGCAGCCGCTGGAAGGAACGGTCGCTGTCGACGCCGCTGGGCGACAGCAGCACGTCGTAGTCGTAGGCCGCGGCGGCCTCCACCACGCTGCCGATGAAGTCGAGCTGCATGCCCGTGTAGTGGTTCCCGGCCGGCGGGAAGACCAGCCCGATGGTGCTGGTCCGCCCGTTGGCCAGGGCCCGGGCGCTGGCGCTGGGCCGGTAGCCCAGTTCGTCGACGACCTGCTGGATCTTGCGGCGGGTGTCCTCCGAGACCGGGCGCTTGCCGCTCAGCGCGTAGGACACGGTGCTGCGCGAGACACCGGCCCGCCGGGCGATCTCACCGATGTTCACGGGGGACTCCTTCGTCGCGTACGCCGTACCGGTTCGCTTGCGGACCGCTGTCGAACCGGTTCGCGTGAAGTGACGGTAAGAACGGCCGGAGCGGCTGTCAACACCTGCGTCGGTATCGAGATTTCCTGGTGCCGAGGGGATTGCCCGCCTGATGCCCCGGTGCTAGCTTGCCGAACCGGTTCGACAGGAAGATCCGAAGGGATGGCTGGGCCTCCCACCCGGCACTGTCGAACCGGTTCGCCTTGCCGTTACTCAAGGATTGAGGACGCAATCCATGGCATCCCCCGAAAGATCCGCCCTGCGCCGCGCCCCCGCCGCCGTCGCCCTGACCCTCGGTGCGGGCCTGCTCGCCGCACCCGCCGTGCCCGCTCAGGCGGCCGACACCCCGCAGCCCACCGCCCACTACACCTTCGACCAGGACGACCTCGCCTCCGGCCGGATCACCGACAGCTCCGGCAACGGCCTCACCGCGACCCTGGTGAACGGCTCCACCGCCCGGTCCGTCGACGGCACGGGCGGCGGCAAGGCCCTCTCCCTGCCCGGCGGAGCGCCCACCTCCGACGGCGCCTACGTCCGCCTCCCCCGTGACGTGGTCGGCGACTCCAGTGACCTGACGGTCTCCGCCCGCGTGAAGTGGAGCGGCGAGAAGTCGTCCTGGCAGCGCCTCTTCGACCTTGGCACCGACACCACGAAGTACCTGTTCAGCACCCCGTACAACGGCAACGGACTGTTCCAGACCTCCGTGACCACCGGCGGGGGCGGCGCGGAGACCCAGGTCCGCGGCTATGCGATGCTCCCGGCGGACGAGTGGCGCACGGTCACCGTCACCCTCGACACCGCGGCCGGCCGGCTCACCACCTACCTCGACGGCGTCGCCGTCTCCTCCTCCGCGACCGGGATCAAGGCCAAGGAGCTGCTGGACGGTTCGGCGACGGCGGCCGGGTACATCGGCAAGTCCTTCTGGCCCGACCCGCTCCTCAAGGGCGCGATCGACGACTTCACGGTCTGGCACGCGGCGTTGAACGCCGACCAGGTGGCCGGCCTGGTCGACGCGGTCCCGACCGTCGGCGAGCTCTCGCAGACCGCCTTCGACGTCCGTACGACCACCGGAACCGGCCCGACCCTCCCCGCGGCCGTGCGTTCCGCCTACTCCGACGGCTACGACCGCGACACCCCGATCGCCTGGGACGCCGTGCCGTCCGAGAAGTACGCGCGGCCCGGCACCTTCACCGTGGCGGGCAAGGCGGCCGGACGGGCCGTCGAGGCGAAGGTCACCGTGGTCCGCGAGGGCGCCCTCACCGTCGACCTCGGCTCGGACACCGGCGCGTTCCACGGCGGCGCCTCCGGCACCCTCTACGGCGTGTACGGGCCGGACGTCCCCACGAACAACCTGATCGAGGGCATGGGCCTGCGCACGGTCTCCACCAAGGCGCAGGACGGCCCCCAGCACCCGGGTGCCGATGCCCTGGAGGTGGTGAAGCCGCTGGCCGACTCCACCGACGGCGATGTGTACATCTACATGACGGACATCCACCGCGGCTTCCCCTACGAGTGGCCCGGCGACACTCCGGCCGAGAAGCTGAAGCTCTACGAGGAGAAGCTGGCCAAGCAGGTCGACCAGGTGCTCCAGCTCCCCGAGGAGTACCAGGACAACATCGTCTTCGTGCCGTTCAACGAGCCCGAGGGCAACATGTTCGGTACCGGGCAGTGGAGTTACGACAAGGTCAGCTGGCTCAACGACCCCGACGCCTTCTTCGCGGCCTGGGACTCGGCGTACAAGCTCATCAAGGGCAGGATGCCGGACGCCCGCATAGCCGGCCCCAACACCAGCGTCCTGTACGACCAGGTGAAGGGCTTCCTCACCCACACCCTGGCCGTCGGCACCCTCCCCGACGTCATCACCTGGCACGAGCTGAGCCATCCGGAGGCGGTGCGCGAGAGCGTCGCCAAGTACCGGACCTGGGAGAAGGACCTGTTCAAGGGCACGGCCCGCGAAGGGACCCAACTCCCCGTCAACATCAACGAGTACGCCTTCAACTACCACACCTCGGTGCCGGGCCAGATGATCCAGTGGGTGTCCGCGATCGAGGAGTCCAAGGTCGACGCCGACATCGCCTACTGGAACATCGACGGCAACCTCTCCGACTCCGCGGTGCAGTCCAACCGCGGCAACGGCCAGTGGTGGCTGCTGAACTCGTACGCCTCGATGACCGGGCACACGGTGGCGGTGACCCCGCCGTTCCCGGGCGAGAACTACACCATGCAGGGCGTCGCCACCGTCGACGCGAAGAAGAAGCAGGCCCGGCTGCTCTTCGGCGGCTCCACCGGCAAGGGCCACATCACCTTCGACAACGTCCCGAAGAAGATCTTCGGCTCCCAAGTCCACGCCTGGGTGCGGGAGATCGAGTGGAGCGGCCAGGTCGGCGACAACTCCGGCCCGAAGCTGCTCACGGAGACGAATCTCAAGGTCGGTGACGACGGCAAGGTGGTCGTCGACTTCGGCGACGGCATGCTGCCGACGCTGAAGGAGTCGTCGGCGTACGAGATCGTCCTCAGTCCGGCGGGCAGGGCGAAGGCCACACAGAGCGCACCTGTCCGCTGGCAGGGTGCGTACGAGGCCGAGGACGCGGCCCACACCGGGTCCGGCTGGTCCAAGAACGGGCCCGAGGGCTCACCGCGTGACGTGTCGAAGTTCTACACCTCCGGCGGCTACGACGTCGGCGGTCTGCGCACCGGCTCGGACGTCACGCTCGACTTCACCGTGGACGTGCCCGAGGACGGCACCTACGACCTGAGCGTCTTCGCCAACTCCCTCAACACCTACGACAAGGTGAAGGAGCAGGGTCCCACCAACGTCTTCCTGCGGGTCGACGGCAAGGCGGACGGCGAGCAGGAGTTGGACCTCCCCCTCGGCTACAAGTGGGTGGTCTGGGACCACACCGACACGCAAGTCCACCTCACCAAGGGCAAGCACACCCTGACGCTCGCCGCGAAGAGCCTCGACGGCAAGCGGGTCACCAAGGGCGACGCCATCGTCGACCGCCTCACCCTGACGCTGCCGGCGGCCTCGGCGGGAACGCGGGTGTACGAGGGTGAGCTGGCCTGGCTGGGCGGTGGAGCGCAGCCCGTGTACGACCTGCCGAAGCGCGCGGCCACGGGCTCGGGCGCGGCCCGGCTCGCGAAGGGCCAGACGGCCACGTTCTGGGTCTA
>JABFXD010000093.1 GCA_013361925.1 Streptomyces sp.
CGGCCGTGCCGCACCCCGGCACCATCGGCACCGTCGACATCACCGGCACCGCGACCGCGTACGTCGGCCAGAGCGTGTGCCGCCGGGGAGCCACCACCGGCGTCCGCTGCGGCCGGGTCACCGGCCTCAACGCGACCGTCAACTACGGGAGCGGTGAGGTCGTCTACGGCCTGATCCAGACGAACATCTGCGCCGAGCCCGGCGACAGCGGCGGCCCGCTCTACGCCGGCGACAAGGTCATCGGCATCCTCTCCGGCGGCTCCGGCAACTGCACCTCGGGCGGGACCACCTACTACCAGCCGATCCAGGAAGCCCTGAACGCCTACGGGCTGTCCGTCTACTGAACCGGGTGCCCCGGTCACGGACGTGCCGTGACCGGGGCCCGGGATCAGCCGACGCGGTGAGTACCGGGCGCCGCTAGTTCCGGTAGCGGAACACGATCCGGCCGCGGTTCAGGTCGTACGGCGGGAGTTCCACCAGCACCCGGTCCTCCAGCATGATCTTGATGTAGTTCTTGCGGATCTTCCCGCTGATGTGCGCGAGCACCTGGTGGCCGTTCTCCAGCTCCACGGTGAACATGGCGCTGCGCAGACACTCCACGACCCGGCCCTCGACCTCGATGACGTTCTTGTGCTTCGTCATCGCGCCAGCTCCAGGTTGCTGCTCAGCCGCCGGGCGCCGACGCCCTCGAACAGTGCCGAGGCCGCCCGGTTGGACTCCTGGACCTCGGTGAAGGCCGTGGCGTGCCCGGCCAGGTGCTGTGTCTCCAGCGCGTGGGCCAACAGCGCCCGGGCGATACCGCGGCGCCGCTCGCCGGACCGGACCGCGAGCAGTCCGATGCGCGGCCGGATCGGCACCACGACCCGGATGAGCCCCACGTAGCGTTCCGGCGTCGCGGCCACCGCGTATTTCGACGGGTCGACGACGGTGTCCCCTTCCGGGAACGGGATCACCTCCGCCGGCATCGACTGCCAGCCGACGCTCGCCTCGACCTCGGCCCGGATCGCCCGGTCCACCGCCCGCAGCAGATCCTCGTCCGCCTGACCGGCGGGCACGATCGTCACGCCGGGTGGTGGCAGTACGGCGTCCAGTCCGGTGACCCGCGGGTCGGTCGGTACGGCGTACTCCCCTTCGCGGCGCCGGACGGTGAACCCGGCCCGCTGCCAGGCGGCCGTCAGTTCGACGTCGGCTTCGTCGACCACGGTGTGCAGCGGTGCCGGCAGGACTGCCAGGAGCGCCTCGGCGAGACGGTCGAAGACGGGTCCGTGCCAGGCGTCGATACTGACGAACAGGCGGCCGTCGGGCCGGTGACGGGCATGTCCGCGACCGACCACCAGGTCGTCGTCCAGTGCGTGCCACTCGCCGTACGCGACGCGCGTGACCGTCACCGCGTTCTCATGGGAACCAAGTGCAGAAGGCTGTGTGTTCATCGGAGTCTCCCTCCAGGAGTGCCTCGATCTCAGGCGCTCCTGGCGACACCGAACGTCAGCCGCCGGACCGTGACGGATCGAGGGAGCACCCACGGGTAACTGTGTTCACGGGGCTCACCTCCAGATGACGTCTTCACGGTCCACCGCGAACCTAGCAGCGTGCCGTCGTCGCGCTCAAAGCCTTTTCCGTGAAGGCGTGTCACGCTCCCGCGAGGAAGGTGAGGCGCACCGTGCGCCGCGGGTTGTCCTTGTTCGTGTCGACCAGGCACACCGACTGCCAGGTCCCCAGTTCCAGCCTGCCGTCGATGACCGGCAGCGTCGCGTGCGGCGGTACGAAGGCCGGGAGGACGTGGTCGCGGCCGTGGCCGGGGCTGCCGTGGCGGTGCTGCCAGCGGTCGTCGGCGGGGAGGAGGGTGTGCAGGGCGGCGAGAAGGTCGTCGTCGCTGCCGGCGCCCGTCTCGATGATCGCGATGCCCGCGGTGGCGTGCGGGACGAAGACGTTGAGGAGGCCGTCGCGGCCGTCGGCGGCCTCGCGCAGGAAGCCCTCGCAGTCGCCGGTGAGGTCGACGACGCGCTCGGCCGATCCGGAGGAGATGTTCAGAACTCGGGTGGTGAACGCAGCTGACATGCGTCCATCCTCGCCCATGCGACGGGCCGCGCGGGTGACCCGCTGCCCGCGCTTCGATACGGCGGGTCCATTCCGCGAGACACCATTGACCATGGCCACGCCATCTGGCTACGTTCGGCCGCATGTTGCGTTCAGCCCTGCTCACCACGCGCGGTCACATCGACCTGCTGCGGGTGGCCTCCGCCGCGTGTCGCCGCGGCTGCTGACGCCCTTCTCCCCTCTTCTCGCACCCGCGCCGCCCCCTGCCCGTACGCGTCCCTGACGCGGCGGTGTCCCGGCGCATCCCGCTCTCCCCCTCCGCGGAGCAACCCATGAGCATCAGCCATGCCCCACCCAGCGCTTCTGAGCCGGATATTTCCGGTATACCCGGCAAGAAGGTCGCGCTCGACCTCGAACCTCTCGTCCCCACCTCCTCCCGCCGCACCCGGGTGCCCCGTTGGCTGCGCCGCACGACCGGCCCTGTGGTGCTGCTCCTGCTGTGGCAGGTCCTCAGCGCCACCGGCGTGCTGACCTCCGACGTGCTGGCCTCGCCGGGCCGTATCGCCCAGGTCGGCGGCGATCTGATCGCCGACGGTTCGCTGGCCTCCGCCATGGGCACCTCTCTCCAACGCGTCGCGGCGGGGCTGCTGTTCGGCACCCTCGTCGGGACCGGACTCGCCCTGGTCTCGGGCCTGTTCAGGATCGGCGAGGATCTGGTGGACGCCCCCGTCCAGATGCTGCGGACCGTGCCGTTCGTCGGTCTGATCCCGCTGTTCATCATCTGGTTCGGCATCGGCGAGACACCGAAGATCGCCATCATCACACTCGGCGTGACCTTCCCGCTCTACCTCAACGTCTACGCCGGTATCCGTGGCGTGGACTCCCAACTCATCGAGGCCGGTGAGTCGTTGGGGCTGTCCCGGTGGGGCCTGGTGCGTCATGTCGTGCTGCCGGGCGCGCTCCCCGGCGCGCTGACCGGCCTGCGCTACTCCCTCGGCATCGCCTGGCTGGCGCTGGTCTTCGCCGAACAGGTCAACGCGGACTCCGGGATCGGGTTCCTCATGGTGCAGGCACGGGACTTCCTGCGGACCGACGTGATCGTGGTCTGCCTGATCGTCTACGCCTTCCTCGGCCTGCTGGCCGACTTCGTCGTCCGCTCCCTCGAAAGGCTGCTGCTGCAATGGCGACCGACATTCACCGGCCGGTGAGCACGCAAGGCACCACCCAGGCGGTCCGCGTGGCGGGGCTGACCCGCTCCTTCGACGGCCGTGCCGTCATCGACGACCTGCGACTCGACGTCCGGCAGGGTGAGTTCGTGGCCCTGCTCGGCCGCAGCGGCTGCGGCAAGTCCACCCTGCTGCGCATCCTCGCCGGACTCGACCGGGACATCGAGGGCACCGTCCTGGTGCCGCGCCGCAAGGCGGTCGCGTTCCAGGCGCCCCGGCTGATGCCCTGGAAGAAGGTGTGGCGCAACGTCGTACTGGGCCTGCCCGGCGGGCCCGGACGGGGTGTCGCCGACCAGGCACTGGAGGAGGTCGGACTCGGCCATCGGGCGGACGCCTGGCCCAAGACCCTCTCCGGCGGCGAGGCCCAACGGGCTTCCCTCGCGCGGGCGTTGGTACACGAACCCGATCTCCTGCTGCTGGACGAGCCGTTCGGTGCCCTCGACGCCCTCACCCGGATCAGGGCCCAGCGTCTGGTCGGCGAGTTGTGGCAGCGGCGCGGCTGCGCGGTCCTGCTCGTGACGCACGACGTCGAGGAGGCCGTCCTGCTCGCCGACCGCGTCCTGGTGATGGACGACGGGGTCATCGCCCATGAGCAGCGCATCGATCTCGCCCGTCCCCGCGACATCACCGACCCGCGCTTCGCCGAGCTCCGCGCCGGCCTGCTGGAACGGCTCGGTGTCGACACCGCCGCCGAAGCCGCCTGAACCACCGCCCCC
>JABFXD010000191.1 GCA_013361925.1 Streptomyces sp.
CGGCACCTGGACCACTTCCTGATACGGCTGCGGCCCGTCGCCGTGGCCACGGTGGTGAACGAGGCCAACGAGGTACTCCTCCTGTGGCGCCACCGCTTCATCACCGACAGCTGGGGGTGGGAACTGGCCGCGGGTGTCGTCGAGGACGGCGAGGACATCGCGAGCGCGGCCGCCAGGGAACTCGAGGAAGAGACCGGCTGGCGGCCGGGCCCGCTGCACCACCTCATGAGCGTGGAACCGTCCAACGGGCTCACCGACGCCCGGCACCACATCTACTGGGCCGAGGAGGGCGAGTACGTCGGGCACCCCGTGGACGACTTCGAGTCGGACCGTCGGGAATGGGTCCCCCTCAAGCTCGTCCCCGACATGGTCGCCCGCGGGGAGGTCCCGGCCGCCAACATGGCGGCCGCGTTACTCCTGCTGCACCATCTCAGGCTCGGGCAGGACGTCTTGCCCTGATCCCCCACCACGTCCCGGTGCCTAGTGCCCGAGGGCCTGCCAGACCGCGACGATGAGCGCGCCCACGGCCGTGACGGCCGCGACCGCGGGCAGCGGCCAACGGGCGTGCTCCAGCGCGACGATCCGTGAACTGAGGTCGTCGACTTCCTTGTCCGTCTCCTCCGTGCGATGGCTGAGCAGCGCGAGCCCTCCCTCGACACGCGCGTACGCGACATCGAGGCGGCGGCGTAACTCTGCGAGTTCTCCATGGACCACGGGATGCTCCGGGTCGGCGGTCACGTGTCCGCTCCTTTCCGTAGTCGTCACATCCCTTGCATGCGCATGAGGAGTCAACTCCCCTGGTGGACGCGTGGGGAGCGTGTGCGACGGGCATATGCGTGCCCGGCGCGCACACGGTGTGTGAATACGGCGGGCCCGGCGCTCCGAGGAGTGCCGGGCCCGTGTCCGTCGCACTGTGTGACCAGCACCCTGGAACGGGCACTGTGCAATCGGCCGAGAGTCGTTCAGCTGTAGGTGTAGAAGCCGGAACCGGTCTTGCGGCCCAGGCGGCCGGCGTCCACCATGCGCTGGAGCAGCGGGGGAGCGGCGTACAGGGGCTCCTTGTACTCGTCGTACATCGAGTTGGCGATGGAGACGATGGTGTCCAGGCCGATGAGGTCGGACAGCTTCAGCGGGCCCATCGGGTGGGCGCAGCCCATCTCCATGCCGTTGTCGATGTCCTCGCGGCCGGCGATGCCCGACTCGAACATCCGGATGGCGGACAGGAGGTACGGCACGAGCAGGGCGTTCACCACGAAGCCGGAGCGGTCCTGGGCCCGGATCGCGTGCTTGCCGAGCAGCTTCTCGGCGAAGCCCTGGGCGCGGCTGATGGTGCCCTCGGAGGTGGTGAGGGCCGGGATCAGCTCGACGAGCTTCTGCACCGGGGCGGGGTTGAAGAAGTGGATGCCGATGACCTGGTCGGGCCGCGAGGTGGCGACCGCCAGCTTCACCAGGGGGATGGAGGAGGTGTTGGAGGCGAGGATCGCGTCCGGGCGGGTCACCACCTGGTCGAGCACCTGGAAGATCTCGGTCTTCACCTGCTCGTTCTCCACGACGGCCTCGATCACCAGGTCGCGGTCGGCGAACTCGCCGAGGTCGGTGGTGAAGGAGAGCCGCGCCAGGGCGGAGTCCCGCTCCTCCTCGCTGATCTTGCCGCGCTCGGCGGCCTTGGTCAGGGAGTTCAGCAGCCGGGTCCGGCCGATCTCCAGGGCCTCACCCGTGGTCTCGGCGACCTTCACGTCCAGTCCGGAACGGGCGCACACCTCGGCGATGCCCGCTCCCATCTGGCCGCAGCCCACCACTCCGACGCGCTCGATGTCGGTCACATCGTCCCCTTCGCAGATCTACGAATCCGGCAGGACCCGCGTGGTTCGCAGCCTGCTCCGTTCGTGCACGTTACTGGAAAGTATCGATGATCGATCGCGCGGGTCGGGCATGCTCGACGGCGGATCCGCCGGAGGTCGAGCGGATCCGTGGTCCGTGGGGCGCGCGGGGCGGCTCGCCGCCGGGCCACCCGCCTCACTCGACGCCTGCCCCAAACCTGCACGTTCCCTTCGGCGGTCGTTGATCGAATGCCGGGGGGCCGGATGGCAGGCTGACCGCGAGCAGACGGCGCACGGAGGTTCGGTTGAGGATGCATCGGAAGTCACGGCTGTCGCGGCGGGCGTTCGCGGTGACGGCCCTGTCGGCTCTCACGGCGGGCGGCGGCGCGCTGGCGGCGAACGCGGCGATGGCGGGGGGAGCGGAGTCCCCCCGGCGCCGGGGGCCGGGGGAGATGCGGGGGGTGTGGGTGGCGAGCGTGGCCAACCGCGACTGGCCCTCGAGGACGGGGCTGACCGCCGCACAGCAGCGGGCCGAGCTGGTCAAGCTGCTCGACCGGGCCGTGCAGCGCCGGCTGAACACGGTGATGCTCCAGGTGCGGCCGACGGCGGACGCGCTGTGGCCCTCGTCGTACGAGCCCTGGTCGCAGGTGCTCACCGGCACCCAGGGCAGGGCCCCCGGCTGGGACCCGCTCGGCACGGCGGTCGAGGAGGCCCACGCCCGCGGTCTGGAGCTGCACGCCTGGTTCAACCCGTACCGGATCGCCAACCACGCCGACCCGACGAAGCTCATCGCCTCCCACCCCGCCCGGGTGCACCCGGACTGGGTGGTGCCGTACGGCGGCAGGCTGTACTACAACCCCGGGCTGCCGAAGGTCCGCGCCTTCGTCGAGAACGCCATCCTGGACGCGGTGCACAAGTACCCCGTGGACGCGGTCCACTTCGACGACTACTTCTACCCGTATCCGGTCGCGGGCCAGACCTTCGACGACGACGCGGCCTTCGACAAGTACGGCGGCGGCTTCGACACCCGCGGGGACTGGCGGCGCTCCAACATCGACAAGCTCGTCCTGGAGACGGCCGCGCGGATCAAGCAGATCCGGCCCACCACCCAGTTCGGGATCAGCCCCTTCGGCGTGTGGCGCAACGCCTCGACGGACCCGCTGGGCTCGGAGACCAAGGCGATGCAGGCGTACGACGACGTCTTCGCCGACACCCGTAAATGGGTCCGGGAGGGCTGGATCGACTACATCGTCCCGCAGATCTACTGGAACATCGGCTTCACCGTCGCCGACTACGCCAAGCTCGTGCCCTGGTGGGCGAAGCAGGCGCGGGGGAGCAGGACGAAGCTGTACGTGGGCGAAGCCCTCTACAAGGCCGGTGACCCGGCGCAGCCCGCCGCCTGGCAGGACCCCGCCGAACTGTCGAGGCACCTCGCGCTGGCGTCCGACCAGGTGCAGGTGCGCGGGCATGTCTTCTTCGCCGCCCGCGAGGTCGCGGCGGACCCGGCCGGGGCCATGGCGCGGGTGGTCGCCGACCACTACCAGGAGCCCTCGGAACCCCCGCGCTGACGGCGTTGGCCTAGTGGCCGGTCTGCTGCCGGTGTCGGATCTCGGTGTCGGGGCCGGGTGAGCACACGCCCTCGTGCCCGTCCTCGAAACGGACGCGGTACGGGGGGTTGCCGCTCTGTCCCATGACCTCGACGATCTCGCCGACCTTGTCGTGCTGTCCGACCACCCTGCCGTGCTGGACAAGCTGGTCGCCCACGGTTGCACGCATCTGGAGGGCCTCCTCACCACGTACGGGAGCAGCGGTCCGTGGCCTTGAGTTTACGGCGCGGGGCCCGGATGGGACCGGTGCGTGCACGCCGCTCAGCCTCGGGCCCGCTGGGTCACCGCGATGCAGACCAGCACCGCCGCGGCCGTCAGCGGGGCGGCCACCGTCAGGTGCTCGCCGAGCAGCAGCACCGACCACACCAGTGTGAGCAGCGGCTGGGCCAACTGCAACTGGCTGGCCTTGGGGATGCCGATCGCCGCCATGCCCCGGTACCAGACGACCAGACCGAGGAACTGCGAGCCCGCCGAGACCCAGAGCAGACCGCTCACGCTGTGGAACGTCAGCTGGACGGGCTCGTACGACAACGCCGTGACCGCGGCCGGCACGCTGAACGGCAGACACATGACCAGCGCCCAGCCGATGACCTGCCAGCCCGGCATGACCCGGGCCAGCCGGCCGCCCTCGGTGTAGCCGGCCGCGCACACCAGCAGCGCGCCGAAGAGATAGAGGTCGGCGGTGGTGAGGGCGCCGCCGCTCTGCTGCACGGTGAAGGCGACGACCGCCGCGGCACCGGCGCCGGCGGCCGCCCAGAAGGTGCGGGACGGGCGGGTGCCCATGCGCAGGGCGGACAGCAGCGCCGTGGTGAGCGGGAGCAGTCCGACCACGACGGCGGCGTGCGCGGTGGTGGAGGTCTGGAGCGCGAGGGTGGTGAGCAGCGGGAAGCCGACGACTACCCCGGCGGCGACGACCGCGAGCCCGGCCCAGTGCCGCCGGTCGGGCACGGGGACGCGCAGGGCGAGCAGACAGACCCCGGCGATCAGCGCGGCGAGGACGGACCGCACGGCGACCAGCGACCACGGTCCGAAGCCCTCCAGGCCCCACGCGGTCGAGGGGAAGGTGAGGGAGAAGGCGACGACACCGAGCGCGGCGAGGAGGGTCCCGGTCGCCCGGGACGGCTGGGTGTCGACCGCTATCGTGATCGGGGCAGTAGCGCTACTCTGTACTCTCATGCAAGAGCGTAGCAGCGTCGGTGACCTGGCGGAACGGCTGCGACAGGAGCTGAACCGCTACTCACCTGGTGGAAAGCTCCCGTCGAGCCGGGCCCTCGTCGAGCAGTACCGGGTGAGCCCGGTGACCGTCTCCCGCGCCCTGGCCCAGCTGGCCGCCGAGGGCCTGGTGGTGACCCGTCCCGGCGCCGGAGCGTTCCGGGCCCACCCGCGGACGACGACGCCCGCCCCGGCCGGCGACACCTCCTGGCAGGAGGTGGCCCTGAGCGCGGACGCCTCCACCGACCGCGTGCCACGCTCGGTGGACGCCTCCGGCGTCGTGGTCTCGCTGGCCGCGCCGCCGCCCGGCGTCATCGAGTTCACCGGCGGCTATCTGCACCCCTCGCTCCAGCCCGAGCAGGCCCTCGCCGCCGCGCTCTCCCGGGCCGCCCGCCGCCCCGGCGCCTGGGGGCGCCCGCCACTGGAGGGGCTGGTGGAGCTGCGCGAGTGGTTCGCGCGGGGCATCGGCGGGGCCGTGAGCGCGGCCGAGGTGCTCATCGCCGCGGGCGGCCAGTCGGCGCTGACGATCGCCCTGCGCGCGCTCGCGACCCCCGGGGCGCCGGTGCTCGTCGAATCGCCCACCTATCCGGGCATGCTGGCGATCGCGCGGGCGGCGGGACTGCGTCCGGTGCCCGTCCCGGTGGACGCGGACGGGGTGCGCCCCGAACTGCTCGCCGACGCCTTCCGGGCCACCGGCGCCCGCGTCTTCATCTGCCAGCCCCTCTTCCAGAACCCGACCGGCGCCGTCCTCGCCCCCGAGCGCCGCGGCGAGGTGCTGCGGATCGCGCGTGAGGCCGGCGCGTTCGTCGTCGAGGACGACTTCGTACGACGGCTCGTGCACGAGGACGCGGGCGCACTCCCGCGCCCGCTCGCCGCGGAGGACGCGGACGGGGTGGTCGTGCACGTCGGCTCGCTGACGAAGGCGACCTCGCCGAGCTTCCGCGTGTGCGCGCTCGCCGGCCGGGGACCGGTCCTGGAACGGCTGCGCGCCATCCAGGTCGTCGACACCTTCTTCGTGCCGAGGCCCCTCCAGGAGGCGGCACTGGAACTGGTCGGCTCCCCGGCCTGGCCCCGCCACCTCCGTTCGATCTCCGCCGCCCTGCGGACCCGCCGCGACACCATGACCTCGGCCCTGCGCCTGAACCTCCCCGAACTCGCCCTGCCCCACATCCCGTCCGGCGGATACCACCTCTGGCTGCGCCTGCCCGAGGGCATGTCCGAACCCGCCCTCACGGCCGCCGCCCTGCGCGCGGGCGTCGCCATCACCCCGGGACGCCCGTACTTCAGCGCCGAACCCCCCGCAGGCCACCTCCGGTTGAGCTTCGCGGCCGTCGCGGGGGCGGGGGAGATCGCGGAAGGGGTACGACGGCTACGTACGGCGTATGACGAGGTGCTCCGGGGAAGCGGGGCGGAAACCGTTCGCCCCTGACCGCCGCCTCCTGCGAGGATCCCGTCATGAGCGACCTCGCCACCGGCTACGAGATCTCCACCGACCCCGACCGCATCGACGCCGGGCGGGTGCACCGGTGGCTGTCCACCGACGCGTACTGGGCGCTCGGGCGCACCCGCGAGAAGCAGGACCGGGCGATCGCCGGGTCGCTCAACTTCGGGGTGTACGACACGGCTTCGGGGGAGCAGGTGGCGTACGCCCGGGTGATCACCGACCGGGCGACCTTCGGGTGGCTGTGCGATGTGTACGTCGATCCGGCCGTGCGGGGCAAGGGGATCGGAACCTCGCTGGTCGAGGCGGTGCGTGAGCACCTGCGCGAGGACGGGTTGCGGCGCATCCTGCTGGCCACGCACGACGCGCACGGGGTGTACGAGAAGGCCGGGTTCGCGCCGCTCGCCCGGCCGGACCAGTGGATGGCGTACCTCTACTAGGCCCCCTCGTTTCAGGTGACTTGTCCGGCCCCGTCCCGACCTCGGCGTAACTCCCGGGTAACGCCCCTTGACCTGCGTACTTTCTCCACTC
Source organism: Streptomyces sp. (assembly GCA_013361925.1). GTDB lineage: Bacteria > Actinomycetota > Actinomycetes > Streptomycetales > Streptomycetaceae > Streptomyces. The sequence continues at coordinate 6,612 of JABFXD010000191.1, forward strand.
ACCATCACCGCATGGCACTCCGGGTCACATTCGTCGCCGCCGCCCGCAGCTCCCCGCTGCTCGCGGAACGCTTCGAGGACGACCGGCCCCTCGATCAGGCCGGCTGGGACGAGGTGCAGCGCGCCGCACAGGAGCTGCTGCCCCTGGCCGCCGCCGAGCTGCGCTACTGCTCGCCGACCCCGCGCAGCCGCGCCACCGGCGACGCCCTCGGTTACGCCCCGCTCGTGCAACTCGCCCTGCGGGACTGCGACATGGGCCGCTGGCGTGGGCTGACGCTGGGCGAGGCGATGGCGCGCGAGCCGGAGGCGGTGGACGCCTGGCTCGCCGACCCGCGCGGCGTTCCGCACGGCGGTGAGTCACTGCTGGCGTTCATCACCCGCGTCGGCGGCTGGCTCGACACCCGCCCCGTGGGCGACGGCGGCCGGATCGTCGCCGTGGCCGAACCCTCGGTGGTCCGGGCGGCCCTGGTGTACGCCCTGAAGGCACCCCCGTCGACCTACTGGAACATCGACGTACGCCCCCTGTCGACGACCACCCTCACCGGCCACGCGGGCCGCTGGAACCTGCGCTTCGACGGGGCGTCGACTCAGTCGTCCCGGGCGTAGTCGGTCGTGAGCACCAGGTCCTTGGCGGGGCCGCCCACCCGCCACGCCGTCCGCCAGTGGTCGGCGTCCAGGACGCTGAACTCACCGCGGTAGAGGTCCGCCGAGCACGGATGGTCGGTGACATGCCGGCCGGTCGTCAGGTCCAGGTCGTGAAAGGGGCGGCCGTCGGCGAAGCGGACGTCCGCCGTCCCTGGGCCCGGACCCGGTAGGAAGCGCAGCGTCCGTTCGGCGGGGCGCGGGACGCCCTGCCAGGTGAAGGTGCCGGACTCGTGGTGCAGAAGACCGCCGCCCTCCAGAGGGCTGAAAACCGTCGTGCCGGAGAACTCCCCTTCCGCTCCGCTCGCCAGGTCGCGTACGGAGCGCACCACTCTCCAGCTTCCGGCCAGATATGCCAGTACATCCGGCACTGGCCAGAAATCTTCCATTCCCGCTTCCCTTCCGACACTTTCGAAACCCCGCGACCCATTGACGCTCCGGAACCCCCTCCCTATCTTGCCGTTCGAAGTGCTGATCAGCGTCTGGGATTTCGAACATCGAGCCGCGGAGTATTCATGTCACGCACCCGCTGGAGATACGGCATAGCCGCCACCGCCCTCCTGGCGGCGGCCGGCCTCATCCCCGCCCCCGCCCACGCCGAGGACGTCACCGACTACGCCATCACCGTCGACCCCACCGCCAAGGGCGCGAAGATCGACGACACGATGTACGGCGTCTTCTTCGAGGACATCAACCGGGCCGCCGACGGCGGTCTGTACGCCGAGCTCGTGCAGAACCGGTCCTTCGAGTACTCCACCGACGACAACAAGTCGTACACGCCCCTGACCTCCTGGACGGTCGACGGCACCGGCCAGGTCGTGAACGACGACGGGCGCCTGAACGCCCGCAACCGCAACTACCTCTCCCTGGGCGCCGGTTCGTCCGTCACGAACGCGGGCTACAACACCGGCGTCAGCGTCGAGGAGGGCAAGCGGTACGACTTCTCGGTGTGGGCCCGCGCCGCGGCCGGCACGACCCTCACGGTCACCCTCCAGGACGCCGACGGCAGCCTCGCCACCGCCCGCCAGGTGGCCGTGACGAAGAGCGGCTGGGCCAAGTACAAGGCGACCTTCACCGCCACCCGCACCAGCGGCGCCGGGCGCCTCACCGTCGGCTCCTCCGCCGCGACCGCCCTCGACATGGTGTCCCTCTTCCCGCGCGACACCTACCGGAACGAGTCCAACGGCCTGCGCAAGGACCTCGCCGAGAAGATCGAGGCCCTGCACCCCGGCTTCGTCCGCTTCCCCGGCGGCTGCCTGGTCAACACCGGCTCCATGGAGGACTACAGCGAGGCCTCCGGCTACCAGCGCAAGCGGTCGTACCAGTGGAAGGACACCATCGGGCCGGTCGAGGAGCGCGCCACCAACTCCAACTTCTGGGGTTACAACCAGAGTTACGGCCTCGGCTACTACGAGTACTTCCGCCTCTCCGAGGACATCGGCGCCATGCCGCTGCCCGTCGTCCCGGCCCTGGTGACCGGCTGCGGCCAGAACAAGGCCGTCGACGACGAGGCGCTCCTCAAGCGGCACATCCAGGACACCCTGGACCTCATCGAGTTCGCCAACGGCCCGGTGACCAGCGAATGGGGCAGGAAGCGCGCCCGGATGGGCCACCCCAAGCCCTTCCACCTCACCCACATCGAGGTCGGCAACGAGGAGAACCTGCCCGAGGCGTTCTTCGCCCGGTTCAAGGAGTTCCGCGCCGCCATCGCGGCGAAGTACCCCGACATCCAGGTCATCTCCAACTCCGGCCCGGACGACTCCGGTACGACCTTCGACACGGCCTGGCAGCTCAACAAGGACGCCAAGGTCGACATGGTCGACGAGCACTACTACAACAGCACCCAGTGGTTCCTGCAGAACGACGACCGTTACGACACCTACGACCGCAACGGCCCGAAGGTCTTCCTCGGCGAGTACGCCTCCCTGGGCAACGCGTTCAAGAACGGTCTCGCCGAGGCGGCGTACATGACCGGCCTGGAGCGCAACGCGGACGTCGTCAAACTCGCCTCGTACGCACCGCTGTTCGCCAACGAGGATTACGTCCAGTGGCGGCCGGACCTGATCTGGTTCAACAACCACGCCGCCTGGAACTCGGCCAACTACGAGGTCCAGAAGCTGTTCATGAACAACGTCGGCGACCGGGTCGTCCCCTCGACCGCCACCGGCACCCCCTCGCTCACCGGCCCCCTCACCGGTGCCGTGGGCCTGTCCACCTGGGCGACCACCGCCGCCTACGACGACGTCCAGGTCATCGACGCCGACGGCAACTCCCTGCTCAGCGACGACTTCTCGGGTGACGCCTCGAAGTGGACGCACACCGGCGGCGGCAGCTGGAGCGTCCAGGACGGGCAGTACGTGCAGACCGACGTCGCCGCCGAGAACACCATGGTGTCCGCCGGTGACCCGAACTGGCACGACTACGACCTGAAGGTGAAGGCCACCAAGAAGTCCGGCAAGGAGGGCTTCCTCGTCGCCTTCGGCGTCAAGGACACCGGCAACTACTACTGGTGGAACCTGGGCGGCTGGAACAACACCCAGTCCGCCGTCGAACAGGCCGTGGACGGCGGAAAGTCCACGCTGATCTCCAAGGCCGGCACCATCGAGACGGGCCGCACCTACGACATCGACGTGAAGGTGCGCGGCCGTCAGGTCACCCTGTACCTCGACGGCCAGGAGTGGGGCAGCTTCACCGACGACAAGCCGGCCGAGCCGTTCCGCCAAGTCGCCACCTTGGACAAGAAGACCGGTGACCTGATCGTCAAGGTCGTCAACGCGCAGGCCACCGCGGCCCGTACGGCGATCGACCTCGGCGGTGCGAAGGTCGCGTCCAAGGCGCGGGTCACCACGCTGACGGCCGACGCGAACGCGGTGAACACCGAGACGGAGACTCCGGTCGCGCCGGTGAGGTCCACGTTCGACGGGGTCGCCGACAAGTTCACGTACACCTTCCCGGCGAACTCCGTCACCTTCCTGCGGATCAGGCAGAAGTAGGCGGGTTGTCAGCGGGCGTGGGCTGCTGGTCGACCGGCAGCAGCCCACGCTCGTCGAACACCTTCTTCGCCACGAACGTGGCGTTCAGGGCCCGCGGGAAGCCGCAGTAGCCGGCGGAGTGCAACAGCGCCTCGACGATCTGCTGGGGCGTCAGACCCACGTTCAGCGCCGCGTTGACATGCACCTCAAGCTGGGGCTCGCAGCCGCCGAGCGCGGTGAGCATCCCAAGCGTCACCAACTGGCGGTCCCGCGGCGCGAGTTCGGGCCGGGAGTAGATCTCGCCGAAGCCCCAGGCGACGATCTGGTGGCCCATCTCGGGGCTGATGTCGGCGAGCGAGTCGATGACCCGCTGCCCGACCTCGCCGTCGACGCGCCGCAGCACCTCAAGGCCCTGGGCGAAACGTTCTTCACGGGTGGTGCCGTCCGTCATGTCATACCCTCCATTAACCTTTGAATAAGCTGGAATTCATTCCACCACTTTCGGCGACCGCACAACCGGTCGTATTCCCCCTCTGTCTAAAAGGGCGCAGTGAATTGCTGCGAATGGACGCACGGGGATGAACCCCCGGACGGGGGGCCCGAATTGCACAGCGGTATGCCAAGACCTCGACGGGCCGCGGCCGGACTCGCGGCGCTGATCACCGCCGTCGTCTTCTGCGCCGCCGACGCCGTCGCCCGCAGCTACCCCTTCGGCCCCCGCACCCGCACCGTCAACGACCTGGGCAACCAGTACGTGCCCCTCCACGCCCACCTGTGGGACCTGCTGCACGGCAGGGCCGACGGCGGGCTCCTGGTCAACTGGCAGTCCGGGTACGGCAGCAGCTTCCTGCCCGACCTCGGCACCTACCTCACCAGCCCCTTCGCCCCGCTCGTGGCGCTGTTCCCGCGGGACGAGATCGACCTCGCGGTGTACGTGATCACCGTGCTGAAGGTCGCGTGCGCCGCGGCCGCCATGGCCTGGCTGCTGCTCGCGCTGCGCCCCGGCCGCTGGTGGGCGGCGGGGCTCCTGGGGGCGTCGTACGCCCTGTGCGGATGGACCGTGGCCGCGGCCGTCTACAACCTCATGTGGCTCGACGGCCTGATCGCCCTGCCGCTGCTGTGCCTGGTCGGCGAATGGATTCTGCAGCGGCGCCGGCCACTTCTCGGAGTGCTGGTCGTGACGGCGGCCTGGATCGCCAACTTCTACACCGCGTACATGGCCACCCTCGCCGCCGCTCTCGTCCTGCTGCTGCGCCTCGCCCTCTCCGGCCACCCGCCTCGCCGCAAGGCCGCGGTGGCGGGCCGCGCCGGGCTGACCGTGGCGCTCGGGGTGGGCCTGGCCGCACCGGTCGTCTCGGTGATCTACTTCGGCACCACCCACGCCTCCCCGGGCCGGTTCACGCGGTTCAAGCCGGTGGGGACCGAGGACCTGCTGGCCCGGCTGCTGCCGACGACGTACAGCTTCGGCTCACCGGCGCTCTACGTCGGCACCACCGCCCTGCTCCTCGCCCTCGCCCTGCCCTTCCACCGGGCGGCTCCCCGGCAGGTGCGCGCCGGGTGGAGCCTGCTGGTGACCGCGGTGATCCTGTCGATGCAGTGGGACCCGACCCATCTGCTCTGGCACGCCTTCGCCGCCCCGCAGGGCAGTCCGTACCGGCAGGCCTTCGTGGTGTGCGCGCTGCTGGTGATGGCGGCCTGGCACGCGCTCTCGTACGGTGTGCCCGCCCCGCGCGCCCTGGGCGCGGCGGCCGGCCTGCTCGCCCTGCTCGTGGCCGTCGCGAGCCGGAGCGGGCTCGTGCACCAGATCGCGTGGCCGGTCCTGCTGCTCGCCGTCGCGGGCACGGTCGTCGGGCTGGTGCTGCTGGGCATGGCGAGCGGGACGGGCGGATGGCGTCCGCTCGGTGAGCGTGCCCGGCGTCTTCTCCGCGTCGGTGACCGGCGTGGGCTCGGCAAGGGCGCTCGTCGCCGCGTGCTGGTCGCGTGCGCCGCCGTCCTGCTCCTCGGTACCCAGTTCGGCGAGACCGTCGCCACCTCGGCCGTGGCGTCCCGGCTGCGGCTCGCGCATCTGGACGACTACGCGCCCTGGGGCGGCCGGCAGCAGCGGCAGGAGGAGGCGGTCGCGGGGGCCGAGGGCTGGCCGCGCTACCGCACCGACCCCGGCCGGGAGCAGACCGTCGCCAACGACCCGATGCTCGTGGGCGGCCAGGGCGCCCAGTACTACAGCAGCCACACCTCCGACGTGCTCCTGCGCACCCTCACCGCGCTCGGCGGCGGCTGGACCTCGGGCGGCCGCAGCCTGCAGAGCCTGGACAACTCCGTCACGGACGTGATCTTCTCCGTCGGCGCCCGGGTGCACTCCCCGCCGGACCCGCACCAGAGCCGACACCCTGAGGCGGGCGGCCGGGTGACCGTCACCCGCCAGGACGTGCCGCCCCTGGTGACCGTACGACCCACGACCACCAGCGGCCCCGCCTTCGGGCCCTCGCCCTACCGCAACCAGGAACTGCTGCTCGGTGCCCGCGTCTACACCGTGCCCGGCCTCACCGCGCGCCCCGAGACCCTCACGGCCCGGTGCCCGGCCGGCAGCGAGGTGTATCTCTGGGCCCCGCGCTTCTGGGGCACGGCCCGGCTCACCGGTGCCCCGGGACCGACCGGCCGCTTCAGGGCGGACGCGAGCAGGCGCGCCGCCATGCAGCGCCTCGGCACGGTCCCGCCGTCCGGCCGGCTGACGATCGAGCTGTCCGCGCACCGCCCCGGTGTGATCCCGGACGGCGCGGTCGGCTGCCTGGACACCGGCGCGCTGCATGACGTCGTCCAGCGGCTCAGGACCACCGGCGCCACGGAGGTCACCGTCTCCGACGGCACGATCCGGGCGGAACTCCCCGCCGGGAGCACGGGAACCGCGGTCATCGCGGCCCCCAGGATCGCCGGCTGGCGCTGTGCGGCCGGCGACGCGGCGGCGCAACCCGCGGGGGACTACCACGGGCTGGTGTCCGTGCCCTTGGAAGGCGGGTCGGACTCCGTCACCTGTACGTTCCGTCCACCGGGGCTGCGGCTGGGGCTCGCGGTCGGGGGAGCGGCGCTCTTGTCCCTGCTGCTGCTCGCCGCCCTCGGCGTCGTCCGACGATCACCCAAGATTGCATAAACGTGCATCGCTGCGTATAGTCATGCCATCCAAGAGGAGGGTGACATGGCGGTACGTGCGGCAGTGGCCGGAGCGAGCGGTTATGCGGGCGGCGAGGCCCTGAGGCTGCTCCTGGCCCACCCCGAGGTCGAGATCGGTGCCCTGACCGGCAACTCCAACGCCGGCCAGAAGCTGGGCGCCCTGCAGCCGCATCTGCTGCCGCTGGCCGACCGAGTGCTCCAGGAGACCACCCCCGAGGTGCTCGCCGGGCACGACGTCGTGTTCCTCGCGCTGCCCCACGGCCAGTCCGCCGCGGTCGCCGAGCAGCTCGGCCCGGACGTCCTGGTCGTCGACATGGGCGCCGACTTCCGGCTCAAGGACGCGGCCGACTGGGAGCGGTTCTACGGCTCCCCGCACGCCGGGACCTGGCCCTACGGCCTCCCCGAACTGCCGGGTGCCCGTGCCGCGCTGGAGGGGTCCAAGCGCATCGCGGTGCCCGGTTGCTACCCGACCGCCGCCACGCTGGCCCTCTTCCCGGCGTACGCCGCCGGGATCGCCGAGGCCGAGGCCGTGATCGTCGCCGCCTCCGGCACCTCCGGCGCGGGCAAGGCACCCAAGGCGCATCTGCTGGGCAGCGAGGTCATGGGGTCCATGACGCCGTACGGCGTCGGCGGCGGCCACCGGCACACGCCCGAGATGATCCAGAACTTCAGCGGGGTCGCCGGGGAGCGGATCACCGTCTCCTTCACCCCGACCCTCGCCCCGATGCCCCGCGGCATCCTCGCCACGTGCAGCGCCAAGGCCCGTGCCGGGGTCACCGCCGAGTCCGTCCGCGCCGCCTACGAGAAGGCCTACGCCGACGAGCCCTTCGTCCACCTCCTCCCCGAGGGACAGTGGCCCGCCACCGCGTCCGTCTACGGTTCCAACGCCGTTCAGGTGCAGGTCGCGTACGACGAGACCGCAGGCCGCATCATCGCGATCAGCGCCATCGACAACCTCACCAAGGGCACCGCGGGCGGTGCCGTACAGAGCATGAACATCGCCCTCGGTCTCGACGAGACCACCGGGCTTTCCACGATCGGAGTCGCACCGTGAGCGTCACGGCAGCCAAGGGATTCCGGGCGGCGGGCATCGCCGCCGGAATCAAGGAGAACGGCAACCCCGACCTGGCCCTCGTGGTCAACGACGGGCCCCGCCGCGCCGCCGCCGGTGTCTTCACCTCCAACCGTGTGAAGGCCGCCCCCGTCGTGTGGTCCGAACAGGTCCTCAAGGACGGCCAGTTGACGGCCGTCGTCCTCAACTCCGGCGGCGCCAACGCCTGCACGGGCCCCAAGGGCTTCCAGGACACCCACGCCACCGCCGAGAAGGTCGCCGACGCGCTCGGCATCGGCGCCATCGAGGTCGCCGTCGCCTCCACCGGCCTCATCGGCGTCCTGCTCCCGATGGACAAGCTGCTGCCCGGAGTCGAGACGGCCGCGGCCCAGCTCTCCGAGCACGGCGGCGAGAAGGCCGCCATCGCCATCAAGACCACCGACACCGTCCACAAGACGTCCGTCGTCACCAAGGACGGCTGGACGGTCGGCGGGATGGCGAAGGGCGCGGGCATGCTCGCCCCCGGCCTCGCCACCATGCTGGTCGTCCTGACCACGGACGCCGATCTCCCGAGTGACGTGCTGGACAAGGCTCTTCGCGCCGCCACCCGCACCACCTTCGACCGCGTCGACTCCGACGGCTGCATGTCCACCAACGACACGGTCCTGCTGCTCGCCTCGGGCGCCGCCGAAGTCACCCCGGCCCACGACGAGTTCGCCGAGGCCGTACGGCAGGTCTGCGACGACCTCGGTCAGCAGCTCATCCGGGACGCCGAGGGCGCCAGCAAGGACATCAAGGTCGAGGTGGTGGGCGCCGCGACCGAGGAGGACGCCGTCGAGGTGGGCCGCTCCATCGCCCGCAACAACCTCCTCAAGTGCGCCATCCACGGCGAGGACCCCAACTGGGGCCGCGTGCTCTCCGCGATCGGCACCACCAAGGCCGCCTTCGAGCCGGACCAGCTCAACGTCGCCATCAACGGCGTCTGGGTCTGCAAGAACGGCGGCGTCGGCGAGGACCGCGACAACGTCGACATGCGCTACCGCGAGGTGCACATCGTCGCCGACCTCGCCGCCGGCACCGAGACCGCCACGATCTGGACCAACGACCTCACCGCCGACTACGTCCACGAGAACAGCGC
>JABFXD010000192.1 GCA_013361925.1 Streptomyces sp.
ACCGCTCCGCACGCGCAGCCCACCTCGGGGTGCGGCCACTCGCCCGTGCGCCCGCAGCGCGCGCACAGGACCGTCACCCAGTCGTCCTCCCAGGAGCGGTGCGTGACCGTCGTCGCACGCGCCCGCCGGTCCAGCGCCGGTGTCACCGGCGCCCCGCAGGCGCACGGATAGGACGGTGCCGCATAGAAGTGCTCGCGCCGGCAGACCGGGCAGCGCACCGACACGTTCTCGGACATGGCCCACTCCAGAACGACCGCACGTCGGGACAGCGCTCCCATCGTCCTCCAGCGAACCCCCGCTTGTCCGTCTCTTGACGCCCTTCACCCCTCCACTTACATTGATTCCAGATAGTAGAAGTTAGTTTCCGTAATGTGGAATTTCGAGCGTACGGAAGTGCTCACCGCGGGGCGCGACGGGAGTGCGAATCCGGCAGCCGAAGCAGGGAGTACTCGATGGCACGTATGACCGCTGCCCGCGCGGCAGTTGAGATCCTCAAGCGCGAGGGCGTCACCAACGCGTTCGGTGTGCCCGGCGCGGCGATCAACCCCTTCTACCGCGCCCTCAAGGAGGGCGGCGGCATCGACCACACGCTCGCCCGGCACGTCGAGGGCGCCTCCCACATGGCCGAGGGGTACACGCGCACCCGGCCCGGCAACATCGGTGTCTGCATCGGCACCTCGGGGCCCGCCGGCACCGACATGATCACCGGCCTGTACTCGGCGATCGCCGACTCGATCCCGATCCTGTGCATCACCGGCCAGGCACCGGTCGCCAAACTGCACACCGAGGACTTCCAGGCCGTCGACATCGCCTCGATCGCCAAACCGGTCACCAAGGCCGCGACCACCGTCCTGGAGGCCGCCCAGGTCCCCGGCGTCTTCCAGCAGGCCTTCCACCTCATGCGCTCAGGTCGTCCCGGTCCGGTCCTCATCGACCTGCCGATCGACGTCCAGCTCACCGAGATCGAGTTCGACCCGGAGACCTACGAGCCGCTGCCCGTCTACAAGCCGGCCGCGACCCGCGCCCAGGCCGAGAAGGCGATCAGGTTCCTGCTGGAGTCCGAGCGCCCGCTGATCGTCGCCGGCGGCGGCATCATCAACGCGGACGCCTCCGACCTGCTCGTCGAGTTCGCGGAACTCACCGACACCCCGGTCATCCCCACCCTGATGGGCTGGGGCACCATCCCGGACGACCACGAGCTGAACGCCGGCATGGTCGGCGTCCAGACCTCGCACCGCTACGGCAACGCCACGTTCCTGGAGTCGGACTTCGTCCTCGGCATCGGCAACCGCTGGGCCAACCGGCACACCGGCTACAAGCTCGACGTCTACCGGGGCGAGCGCAAGTTCGTCCACGTCGACATCGAGCCCACCCAGATCGGCAAGATCTTCGCCCCGGACTACGGCATCGCCTCCGACGCCAAGGCCGCCCTGGAGCTCTTCGTCGAGATCGCGCGCGAGCTGAAGGCCGCGGGCAAGCTGCCCGACCGCTCCGCCTGGGTCGCCTCCCACCTGGAGCGCAAGGCCACCCTCCAGCGCCGTACGCACTTCGACAACGTGCCCATGAAGCCGCAGCGCGTCTACGAGGAGATGAACAAGGCCTTCGGCCCCGAGACGCGCTACGTCACCACGATCGGCCTCTCGCAGATCGCGGGCGCCCAGATGCTGCACGTGTACAAGCCGCGGCACTGGATCAACTGCGGTCAGGCCGGCCCGCTCGGCTGGACCCTCCCGGCCGCGCTCGGCGTCGCCAAGGCCGACCCGGAGACGCCCGTCGTCGCCCTCTCCGGCGACTACGACTTCCAGTTCATGCTGGAGGAGCTGGCCGTCGGCGCGCAGCACAAGATCCCGTACGTCCATGTCCTGGTCAACAACGCCTACCTCGGCCTGATCCGGCAGGCGCAGATCGGTCTCGACATCAACTTCCAGGTCAACCTGGAGTTCGAGAACATCAACTCCCCGGAGCTGGGCGTCTACGGCGTCGACCACCTCAAGGTCGTCGAGGGCCTCGGCTGCAAGGCCATCCGCGTCACCGAGCCCGACCAGCTGCTGCCGGCCTTCGAGGAGGCCAAGAAGCTGGCCGCCGAGTACCGGGTGCCGGTCGTCGTCGAGGCGATCCTGGAGCGGGTCACCAACATCGCGATGAGCAAGACCGCCGACATCAGCGACGTCACCGAGTTCGAGGAGCTCGCGACGGAGCCGGGGCACGCCCCGACGGCGATCAGGACGCTGAAGGCCTGACGTACCGCAGCGACCACAGGGGCGGCCCAGCCGGGGGGATGGGCCGCCCCTTCGGCATGCCCCGTCCCCCCGGTACCTGTCCCCCCGTATCCCCCGTGTCCCCGTACCCCCGTCACGCGGTGCCCGCCGCCCCCGTGCCGGCGGGCACCGCGTGACGACAATGTGCCCGCCCCCGGGGGCGGTTGAAGCCTCCGGGGGCGGGTTCAGAGGTTGATTTGAGGGTTCCGTAGCCCGTCTACGCCGCCGGGTGTAGGCGGGCTCACGGCTGCGGGTGCTCGGACAGCCCCGGCCAGTCGTCCGGGCCGCCGCCCTGCCACTCGACGATGTCCTCGTCCTCGACCTCGATCCGGTCGAGATCGGCGAGGCGCAGCAGCTCCACGACATCGTCCAGGTGGGAGGCGACGCCGAGGTTGTGGTCGTCCGCGGTGACCCGCCGGGAGCCGTCCAGGCCCGGCGAGTGCACCACGACGTGCGGATGGTGCGGTGCGTGTGCCATGCCTTCAGCGTGCTGCGCGCAAGCCGTCCGCGCACCCCGGACACGGCGAAGAGCACCGGATACGGGACCGTCCGTATCCGGTGCTCTTCGGGTCGTGCCGTTCTGCTGGGACCGCGGCGGCAGCGACGGAGCCCGAAACGCCCTTCCCTCAGGTCGAGAAGAGGATCTCCGGTCCTTCACCACCGCACTGGCTCGCACGCCGCCGCGGTCCATCACCCTGCCCGTGCCCCGTACCGAGGGACCACCCCTCATCCGGGTCGCTCAGCGTCCGGGCGCGAACAGGGAGCTCATCTCCTGGACGGTCAGTCCTCGCGCAGGGCGCGGACCGCCTCCTCCACGCGCTTGCCGTACTCCGGGTCGGCGGCGTGGAAGTGGGCCAGGTTCTTCTCGATCACGTCGTCGCGGGAGACCTGGGACAGGCCGCCGGCGATGTTCGCGATCAGACGCTTCCTCTCGTCCTCGGACATCAGCCGGTACAGCTCGCCGGCCTGGAAGAAGTCGTCGTCCTTGGTGTGCTGCGGGGCCTCGTGCGTGCCGGTCCAGCCGCTGACCGCCACAGGGGCGGCGAGCGGGCGGCCGGTCTCGGTCGGGCCGTCGTAGGAGTTCGGCTCGTAGTTCTTCGCCGCGCGGCCCTGGGCGTTGGCCGCCATGAGGCCGTCACGCCCGTAGTTGTTCGCGGTCGTCGCCCTGGGGGCGTTCACCGCGAGCAGGGTGTGGTTGACGCCCAGGCGGTAGCGGTGCGCGTCCGCGTAGGCGAACAGCCGGCCCTGGAGCATCTTGTCCGGCGAGGGGCCGATGCCCGGCACGAAGTTGTTCGGCGAGAACGCGGCCTGCTCGACCTCGGCGAACACGTTGTCGGGGTTGCGGTCGAGGACCAGCCGGCCCACGCGCTGGAGCGGGTAGTCCTTGTGCGGCCACACCTTGGTGAGGTCGAACGGGTTGAAGCGGTAGTCCGCCGCCTCGGCCGCCGGCATGACCTGGACGTAGAGCGTCCAGGACGGGTTCACCCCGCGCTCGATGGCCTGGAGCAGGTCCGTCTGGTGCGAGTTCGGGTCCTTGCCCGCGAGCTCGGCGCCCTGCTCGGCGGACAGGGAGCGGACGCCCTGGTTGGTCTTGAAGTGGTACTTGACGAAGAAGGCCTCGCCCTCGGCGTTCGTCCACTGGTAGGTGTGCGAGCCGTAGCCGTTCATGTGGCGGTACGACGCCGGGATGCCGCGGTCGCCCATCAGCCAGGT
>JABFXD010001014.1 GCA_013361925.1 Streptomyces sp.
CCCGCCACCCGCCGACGCGCTGGCCTCGGCAGGGCTGCTGCGCTGGGAGTTCGTCCTGCCGCCGGGCGGCAGCGCGAGCGTGGAGCTACGAGTGCGAACGGACGGTGCGGGACCCGTCCGGGCCGTGGGCCGGGCCGCGACGAGCCCCCTCGCTCCCGCCCGGGCGATGGGGGACGACCCCAGGGCGCAGTACCTATTGCGGACGAGTATCGAGGACCTCCAGGCTCTGCTCCTGCGTGATCCCGCCCACCCCACCGACATCCACTTGGCCGCCGGGGCGCCATGGCGCTGCGGCCTGGCCCCGGTCGACGCGCTCACCGCGGCCCGCATGACCCTGTCGCTCGGCACCCGCCTCGCCGCAGGCACCCTGCGCACCCTCGCCCGCACCCAACTCCAGGGCCCTGGACCGCAGTCCGGCATGATCCCCGCTCCGCGACGCGACGCGGGCCCACACCTGCCACCGAGTTGCACCGGCACCGAGGCCACCCTGCTCTTCCCGGTGCTGCTCGCCGAAGCCCGCCGCTGGGGACTGCCCGACGTCGATACGGAGGAGCTCCTTCCCGCCGCCGAGCGCTGCCTGACCTGGCTGCGGACCACAGTCGGCGACGCTCCCTATCTGTGCGACCCGCAGCCCGGGGGCCCGCTTCGCTGTGAGACACAGGCCCATGCCCATCGCGCGGCCCTGCTCGGCGCCGACCTGCTCGACACCTGTGCCAGACCGGGTGGCGCCGGGCTGAGGCAATGGGCGCAACAAATGCGGGCCACCTTCCGGGAGGACTTCTGGATCGACGACCTGAGGGGCGGGCGCCCCGTGCTGGCCCGAGCCCCAGACGGTCGGCCCGTCGCGCACCTGAGTTCGGCGGCCGTCCACCTCCTCGACACTGGTCTCCTGGGCGCGGGCGAACTGGCGCCCGGGCTGCTCGACAAAGCGCAGACCGAACAGCTCGCCCGGCTGCTCGGCGGCCCCGCCATGGACTCGGGCTGGGGACTGAGGGGGCTGGGTGCGAAGGAGGTGGGTCACAACCCCTTCGGTCACCGTGGGGGCGCCGTCAGAACGCAGGAGACGGCGGTCGCCGTCGCGGGCCTGGCCGCCGCCGGGTACGAGAAGGAGGCGACGTCACTGTTGCGGGGCGTCCTGGCGGCGGCCGAGACGTTCGGTCACCGGCTGCCCGAGATGTTTGCGGGGGAGCAACGCACGGACGGAAGCGCTCCCGTCCCCCACCCGGCGGCGTGCCGGCCCGCGGCCACCGCGGCGGCCGCCGGGGTGCTGCTGCTGACCACGCTCGCGGGGATCCGCCCCGATGCCCCCGCCGGGACGGTCACACTGCGTCCCGTGCGCAGTGCGCCGCTGGGCGAGATCGTGCTGACCGGGCTGCGGATCGCGGGCGGCGCGTTCTCCGTGCGGGTTGGCCGGCTCGGCCTCGCCATGGTCGAGGAGGCGGCCGACGGACTGCAACTGGGAACGTGACCTGGTACGACGCGTTGCCTCGCGAAGCCGTGAGCGGGCGGTGGGCAGGTACCGGACCGAAGTGGATCAGCCACCGATGCGGCCGACGAAGGGAGTGTTTATCGTCAGGCAGACGACTATGATCGCCGCATGCCCTACGACCCGTCAGCCTTTCCGCCCTTCGCCGTCACCGTGGATCTGGTCGTGCTGACCGTGCGCCGCCATGCTCTGTGCGCGCTGGCGGTGCGCAGGGGCGAACCGCCGTTCCAGGGGCGCTGGGCGCTTCCCGGCGGTTTCGTACGGGCCGACGAGGACCTGTCGCAGGCGGCGGCCCGTGAACTCGCCGAGGAGACCGGGCTGCGTGCCCATGAGCCGGCGGCCCCGGCGCAGGACAATGGCGCTCACCTGGAGCAGCTCGCGACCTACGGCGACCCCAAGCGGGACCCTCGCATGCGGGTCGTGAGTGTCGCGCACCTCGCGCTCGCCCCTGACCTGCCCGCCCCCCGGGCGGGCGGCGACGCCAGCAACGCACGCTGGGCGCCGGTCGAGGAACTGCTCCAGCAGGGCGGGTACGGGCGCGACGGCGAAGCGGTGGCTCCTCTCGCCTTCGATCACGCGCAGATCCTGTCCGACGGTGTGGAGCGAGCCCGCTCCAAGATCGAGTACTCGTCACTGGCCACGGCGTTCTGCCCCACCGAGTTCACCGTGGGAGAGCTGCGCCGGGTCTACGAAGCGGTGTGGGGGGTGGCCCTGGACCCGCGCAACTTCCACCGCAAGGTGACCGGTACGCCGGGCTTCCTCGTGCCCACCGGTGGGACGACCACGCGCCAAGGTGGCCGCCCCGCCCAGCTCTTCCGGGCCGGCGGCGCCACTCTGCTCAACCCGCCGATGCTGCGCCCCGAAGTGTGAGGTCGGCCCAACCTCCGTCGCCGCGGCGGGAACTGGGGCACCTGGCGATGCAGGCAGGGACGGCCCGGCGGCGAACACCGGTACGAGCAGCCTGACTACCGTCTGCGGAGCGGGCCGTGCGGTGACGGAAAAACCGGACATAGCGCGCTATCTTGCTTCGGGTGATCCAGGCCTTCGGACTGACCAGCAACCCCCGCAAGGAGCTTCCGCCCGCCGTCGACGACGTCTCCTTCGAAGCTCGGGCAGGCCGCGTGACCGCGCTGCTCGGCGCGCCGGGGGCAGGCAAGACGACGGCGCTCAGACTCATGCTCGAACTCCAACAGGGCCGCGGTGTCACCTACTTCAGAGGCCGCCCCCTGCACCGGATCGCGCACCCGTCACGCGAGGTCGGCGTGCTCCTCGGCGACGTGCCGGGCCATCCGTCCCGCACCGTCCGCGGGCATCTGCGCATGCTGTGCGCCGCCGCGGGGGTTCCGGTGCGGCGTGCCGACGAGGTCCTGGAGGTCGTCGGGCTCGTCAGCCTGCGCGAGGAGCGCCTCGGCACGCTCTCGCGCGGCATGGACCGACGCCTCGGCCTGGCCTGCGCCCTCCTGTCCGACCCGCACACGCTCGTGCTGGACGACGCCGCCGACGGACTCTCCGCCCGCGAGAGCCGCTGGCTGTACGGCATGCTGCGCGCCCACGCGGGCCAAGGCGGCACGGTGCTGATCACCACCGCCGATCCCAAGGAGGCCGCCCGCACCGCCGACCGGGTCGTCACGCTCGACGAAGGCAGACTCGTCGCCGACCAGGAGGCCGATGAGTTCGCCCGCACCCGGCTGCGGCCCCGCGTCGCCGTCCGCACCCCACACGCTGCCCGCCTCGCGGCCCTCCTCGCCAAGGAAGCCCGCACCAGGCACCGTTCCGTCGAGGTCGTCCGCGAGGGCGGCAACCGTCTCTCCGTGTACGGCAGCACCTGTGCCGACGTCGGTGAGGCCGCCTTCCGTCACGGCGTCCTCGTCCACCAACTCGCGGACGAGATCGGCGACATGGGACCGGGTGCGGGAACGGCTCCGAGGCGAGACGGCCTCGCTGCCGAAACCTCGCTGACGTGCGACGGCGCGTCCGCCGACTCGCGTACGACGACCGTGCCCGGTGAGTCGGATGCCTCGGAGCAGCGCGGCACACCGTCAGCCGACCCGCTCGCCACCACCCTGCTGGGGGAGGCGGGCACAGCGGAGAAGACCGGCATCCCCTCAGCACCCCTGGCCGACATCGCCCCACCAGGCGAAACCGATATCTCCCACGGCTCCAGCAGCCCCGCGCGTGAACCGACGGCAACCAATCCACTCCGGGGAGCCGACGACGTAGGGCCGTCGGAGTCACAACCACGCTCGCAGCCGCTGACGGACCCACCGTCACCGCATCCCGTCCGAGACGCTGCACATCCCGCCGGAGACGCCGCGCATCCCGCCACGCCCGGCGCGACGTCGCCCTCCGCTCGGACCCCCCGCCCCTCGCCGGTCGCCACGCTCGACGCCTCCTCCGAACTCCCACCCCCCATCTCGGTCCGCCCCGCCCCCAGCCCCCTGCGCCCGCTCCGGTACGAGCTGCGCCGTGCCGCAGGGG